>CAYRPZ010000030.1:0-17751 GCA_964426275.1 uncultured Ruminococcus sp.
ATGTGCTATAATGATAAGCAGATATAAATATGACTTTTAAGTGAGGTTTTAATTTATGAAATTTTCAGATAAGGTTTCAGGATTACAGCCGTCTGCAATCCGTGAAATTCTTAAATTCACATCAGACCCTGAGGTTATATCATTTGCAGCAGGAAATCCTGCTCCGGAGGCATTCCCTGTTGATTTTATAAGCAATGTTTCAGCTGAACTGCTTAAAAATAATCCTGTGCTTGCACTCCAGTACAGCATAACTGAAGGATATACTCCCCTGCGTGACCTGCTCAAGAAAAGAATGGCAGGTGCTGAATGTTTTAATGACAAGTCAGATGAACTGATAATAACATCAGGAGCACAGCAGGCTGTTGAACTTGCCTGTAAGGTTCTCTGCAATGAAGGAGATACAATCGTCTGTGAAAGTCCAAGCTTTATAGGCTCTCTCAATTCATTCCGAGCAACAGGCGTAAGACTTGCCGGTGTTGAACAGGAGGAGGACGGCATAAAGCTTGATATGCTTGAAAAAACTCTTAAAGAAAATCCTGATGCAAAGCTTATATATGTAATACCTAACTTCCAGAACCCTACAGGCAGAACAATGTCATGGGAAAAGAGAAAAGGCGTATATGCACTTGCTAAAAAATATGATGCAATAATCCTTGAGGATAACCCTTACGGAGATTTGAGATTTGAGGGAGAGGAAATCCCGTCAATAAAAACTCTTGATACGGACGGACGTGTAATATATGCAGGAAGTTTCTCAAAGATACTTGCCCCTGGTTTAAGAGTCGGCTATGCTGTCGCTCAGAAGGATATAATTCAGAAAATGGTTGTATGCAAGCAAGTTGAGGACGTTCATTCAAATATATGGGCTCAGGCTGTATGCGAACGCTTTATGGCAGAATGTGACCTTGATGCACATTTTGCAAATCTAAGAAAAATTTACAGAGATAAATGCAGGCTTATGCTTGAAAATATTCAAAAGAATTTCTCTGATAAAATTTCATATACCAAACCGCAGGGCGGACTTTTTATATGGGCAACGCTTCCTGACGGCTGTGATATGCAGAAATTCTGTACAAGAGCTGTTCAGGAATTTAAAGTTGCAGTCGTTCCGGGAAATGCATTTGTTATGTATGATACTGATAAAACATCATCTTTCCGAATGAACTATTCAACACCAACAGATGAACAGATTGTAAAGGGCTGTGAAATGCTCGGAAAACTTTCAAAGGAAATGTTTGACTGATAAAAGTTAAATAAGCGGGATTTGTCCGTTTATGCGGACATATGCCCCATATAATACGGAATATACCGTAATTTTATAAATTAATCCATTATTTATTAACGAAAGGAATTTTAATTATTATGGCTACTATAAGAAAACGTTCTGTTTACGACAGATATGCAGTTACAGAAAAATATCTTTATTCAAGAGCAAAGGCTCTTACACTCCGTCCGAAAGAACTTGGAGTAAAGCTTTCATCAGGAACTCAGGTTTACGGTGCAGTTATTGATATGCCTATGGGACCTTCAACGCTCGGTACTCTTGTATGTCTTGCAAATGGTACAGCAAATCTTTATTTTAACAACGGAAACGGAATACTCGGTGCAGCAGCAAAATACAGAAGTGTTGCCAATGCTTCACGTTCAGCTGTTGCAAGCTTTGCACAGATTCTTCCGTCATGTGAAAGAGTTATTGAATTTGACCTTCCTTCAGCAAATAACTATTATGTATATCTTCTTACCAAAAAGGGAATATATAAAACATCATATGACCCTGCAAAACTTAATCCGATGGTTCTTGACGAAAAGACAAAAGTATACAGATTTGCAAATTTCCTTATACAAAAAGTCATGGGAGAACTTAGCACTGCCCAGCTGAAAGATAAATCTGCAAAGAAATCAGAAAAGTAATTTCAGGAGTATATTTAAATGAATAATGATAAAAAAATAATTTTCAGCGGTATTCAGCCAACGGGTACATTTACTCTTGGCAACTACATAGGTGCTGTACGCAACTGGGCACCGCTTCAGGAAGAATATAACTGCATATATTCAATTGTGAATATGCACGCAATAACTGTAAGACAGGAACCTGCAAAACTCAGAAAGAATACTCTTGATGCTTATGCATTGCTGATTGCCTGCGGACTTGACCCTGAAAAATCTATTCTCTTTATACAGAGCCATGTGCGTTCACATGCAGAACTTAACTGGATTCTTGCCTGCTCCACACAGTTCGGTGAGCTTTCAAGAATGACACAGTTCAAGGATAAAAGCCAGAAACACGCTGATGATGTAAATGCAGGACTTTTTACATATCCTGTGCTTATGGCAGCCGATATACTTGTATATAATGCAGACCTTGTCCCGATTGGCGTTGACCAGAAACAGCACCTTGAGCTTGCAAGAAATATTGCTCAGCGTTTCAACAGCAAGTATAATTGCGAGCTTTTCACTGTTCCTGAACCTTTTATACCAAAGCTCGGTGCAAAAGTAATGTCACTTCAGGAGCCTTCAAAGAAAATGTCAAAGTCAGACGAAAATCCTAATGCCTGTGTATTTATACTCGATGACAAGGATACAATTATCCGTAAATTCAAAAGGGCAGTTACTGACAGCGAAACAGAAGTATGCTATCGTGATGGCAAGGACGGTATAAATAACTTAATGACAATATATTCCAGCGTAACCGGCAAATCATTTGAGGATATTGAATCCGAATTCAGCGGAAAAGGATATGGGGATTTCAAGCTTGCAGTTGGTGAGGCTGTCGCTGACCATCTTGAGCCGGTAAGGAAAAAATTCGCTCAGGTATCTCAGGATAAGGCGTATCTTAAGGAATGTTATACAAACGGTGCTGAACAGGCACTGAAAATATCACGCAAAGTTTTATCAAAAGTTTACCGCAAAGTTGGGTTTGTTGACAATGAACTTAAATTCTGATATATTTGTGTGTAATTGTTTACTATAATATTCTGTGTTTATGTAAATTATTTAATACATTTTACAAAGTTATTGAAAATATATTGATTTTTCGCAGAATTTAGGGTAGTATTATAAATACTAATGCGTATGCAGAAAGAAAAGTGTTTGATATGGTTGATTTTATTCAGAAAGATTCATATAATATTGATGACCTTATTGAGATTATAAAAATCCTCAGAAGTGAGAATGGCTGTCCGTGGGATAAGGTTCAGACTCATAAAAGTATTAAAAATGATTTCATTGAGGAAGTCTATGAAGCAATTGAGGCTATTGACCTTGAAGATACTGAACTTATGAAAGAAGAACTCGGTGATGTACTGCTTCAGGTAGTCTTTCACTGCAGTATAGAAAATGACTGCGGAAATTTCAGTTTTGATGATGTATGCAATGATATCTGTCAGAAAATGATTGTCCGTCACCCTCATGTCTTTGGAAGCGTTACTGTTTCTGATACGGGAGAAGTTCTTAAAAATTGGGACAATATAAAACAGCAGACCAAAGGTCAGGATGCCTATACACAGACTCTTGAAAGTGTCGCAAAATCATTGCCTGCTCTTATGCGTGCCCAGAAAGTCGGAAAACGTGCGAGCCGTGCAGGTATGGACTTTAAATCAGCTGAAGATTCCATTAATTGTATCAACACTGAAATTGCAGAACTTTATGAGGCATTTCACAATGGCACACAGACTGAAATTGAAGATGAACTGGGAGATGTTCTTTTTTCATGTGTCAATACTGCAAGACTTATTGGTGCGGACGCTGAACAGCTTCTTACAAATGCAGTAAATAAATTTATAAAGCGTTTTTCAGAAACAGAAAAACTTGTAAGGCTTAATGGGGTTGAAGATATGAAATCCCTTGGCATAGATGAGCTTGATGTCTTTTGGCATAAAGCTAAGGAAAGCTTGAAAAATAACAGCTGAAAATTTATGGAGGTAATTATTAATGACTAAATCAGAGTTAATTTCACTTATTGCCGAAAAAGGCGAAATGACAAAGAAAGATGCCGAAAAGGCTCTCAATGCTGTAACAGGTTCTGTTACTGAAGCTCTCTCAAAGGGCGAAAAGATTCAGCTTATAGGTTTCGGTACATTTGAAGTACATCACCGTGATGCAAGAAAGACAAGAAGTCCTCAGACAGGCGAAATGATTGACGTTCCTGCAAAGGAAGTTCCTGTATTCAAGGCTGGAAAAGCCCTCAAGGACGCTGTAAACAAGTAATTTATATAAATTTTTTTATGTTTCAGTAATGGGTACGTTTCTTAGCGGAAACGTACCTGTTTTTTAAGGAGGTTATTTTTTTATTATGCGACTGGACAAATATCTTAAAGTTACAAGGCTTATTAAAAGAAGAACTGTTGCCAATGAAGCCTGCGATGCGGGAAAAATTCTCGTTAATGATAAAGCGGCAAGGGCATCATATGATGTAAAAGTAAATGATATAATTGAAATTAACCTCGGTGCAAAACCTTTAAAGGTAAAGGTTCTTAATGTTACGGAATATGCTACAAAAGAAAATGCATCAAGCAATTATGAAGTTATACAGTAATTTTATAAATATATGAGAGGAGGAGCATGGATTTCTTAATTATGAAATCCTGCGTCTTTATTATGAAACTTGGTATGGTCGGACTTCCGAATGTCGGAAAAAGCACTCTTTTCAATGCTCTTACAAATGCAGGTGCGGAATCGGCAAACTATCCTTTCTGTACAATTGAAAAGAATGTGGGAATAGTATCTGTTCCCGATGAGCGTCTTGACAAGCTCGCTGAAATGTATGAACCTGATAAATTTACTCCTGCAACTCTTGAATTTGTTGATATTGCAGGTCTTGTAAAGGGTGCATCAAAAGGCGAAGGTCTTGGAAATAAATTTCTTGCCGATATAAGAGAAGTTGATGCAATAGTACATGTTGTACGCTGCTTTGAGAGCATGGATATAATTCACGTTGACGGTGAAATCAATCCGGAAAGGGATATTGAAACAATTAACCTTGAACTTATATTTTCTGATATTGAAATGGTTGAAAGACGTATTGACCGTACAAAAAAAGCTCTCAAAGGTGATAAATCACTTCAGGCAGAAGTTGATTTCCTTGAATCTCTTAAACAGCATCTTGAATCAGGAAAATCAGCACGTTCATATGATATGAGCGATGAGGAACGTGAAATGCTCAGAACAACTCCGCTGCTCTCTGCAAAGCCTGTTATATATGCTGCCAATCTCAGTGAAGATGATTTCAAAAACAATATTGATACAAATGAAAATTATAAGACTGTATGCAGGATTGCCGGAGAGGAAAAATCAGCAGTTCTTCCGATATGTGCCCAGATTGAAGCTGAAATTTCCGATATGGACGATGAGGACAAGGAAATGTTTCTTGCTGACCTCGGGCTTGAAGTTTCAGGTCTTAACAGAATTATAAAAGAGGGATATTCTCTCCTCGGACTTATTTCATATCTTACAGCAGGCAAACAGGAAGTAAGAGCATGGACTATAACTAAAGGTACAAAAGCTCCTCAGGCAGCAGGAAAAATTCATACGGATTTTGAAAAAGGCTTTATTCGTGCAGAAGTCATATCCTTTGATGACCTTATGAAATGCGGAAATATGGTGAACGCCAAGGAAAAAGGTCTTGTAAGGCTTGAAGGAAAAGAATATGTAATGCAGGACGGAGATATAGTTCTGTTCAGATTTAATGTATAATCAGGATAAAATTTATTCTTTTGACAGGGAAATTCCTTTTAATAAGGGAATTTCCCTTTTATATAATATTTTAAGGAGATGATTTATTTATGCAGATTGTAACACCTTTGCAGATGAAAGAAATTGAAAGAATTTCAGATGAAAACGGAGTTTCATATTCTCAGCTTATGGATAATGCAGGGTTTCAGCTTGCAGAGAAAATAAAAGATATTTCAGAAAATTATGGAAAAAATATATTTTTTCTCTGCGGCACAGGAAATAATGCAGGTGACTGTTTCGTTTCAGCATGGCATCTTATGGAATACGGTTTCAATGTGTCAGCAGGTCTTTTATGCGGTAATCCTAAATCTGAACTTGCTGTAAGAAATTATAATCTTATATCGGAAAAGATAAAATTTTACAACAATTCAGATGATATAAAAAAACAGATTGACAATGCGGATATCATATGTGACGGAGTATTTGGAACAGGGTTTCATGGTGAACTGAGTGAGAATATAAAGGATATTTTCAGATATGCAAATGAAAAATATGATAAAATCAGGATTGCAGTCGATGTCCCAAGCGGCGGAAACTGCCTTACAGGTGCGGTATCTGACGGAATTTTCAATTCTGATTTTACAGTAACATTTGCATTTGCAAAATTCGGAATGATGCAGTATCCTCTTAATGATTACTGCGGAAAAATAATTGCAGTTGATATAGGGGTTAAAGAAAATGTTGTTCCTGAGGCTGTCGATATTCCTATATATGTGACTGATAATCAATTTATATCCGAAAGACTTAAACCACGGAAAAATAACTGTCATAAGGGAAATTTCGGCAGGCTTCTTAGTATATGCGGAAGTTCAAAAATGAGCGGTGCGTGCATGATGGCAGGAAAATCTGCTTTAAGATGCGGTACAGGAATACTTGTTACAGCAACAGTGGAAAAATGTGCTGACCGTACTGCATTATATATTCCCGAGGGAATGACAGTTCCGCTTAAATCTGATAATGAGGGATTTATGCTCTGTGATGAAAATTATGATACAGTAATAAGTGAATTGTCAAAAGCCGATGCTGTTCTCACAGGCTGTGGATTGGGCGTTACTGATAATACAAAAATGCTTGTCAGAAAAATTATTGAAAATGCTGACTGCCCTCTTGTTATTGATGCTGATGGAATAAATTGTATTGCCGACTGCATAGAAATTATAAAAAGAGCAAAGTATATGCCGGTATTAACTCCGCACCCTGCGGAAATGGCAAGAATAATGCATTGCACAACCCGTCAGGTTCAGGCTGACAGATATAATTCAGCAGTTTCATTTGCAAGAAAATACAACTGCATAGTTGTTCTCAAAGGTGCAGGAACTGTTATTGCCTCTCCCGATACTGTTTATGTAAATATGACAGGCAATTCAGGTATGAGCAGAGGCGGAAGCGGTGATGTGCTCGCAGGAATGACTGCATCTTTTGTGGCTCAGGGATTTGATTTTCTTGACAGTGCTGTAATGGCTGTCCGTATTCATGGAATGGCCGGCGATTCGGCAAAGAACAGATTTTCAGAATGTGCAATGCTTCCGACCGATATGACAGATTTGCTCGGAGATGTTTTTAAAAATTCTTTCGGACTGTAAACTGTATATATTTTAAGGAATATAAAAGCTTTTTTAATTTATGAATAATATATAAAAAAGGAGCTTTTATTTTATGAGTATAAGAAAAATTCTGATGTTATGCGGAGTTTCAGGAGTAATGATGCTTTCAGCGTCATGCGGTATTGCTAAAGACGGTGAAACTGTGTCTTCTGCGGATATTCAGGACAGCTTTTCGTGTAATGCGGTTATACATTACGGTGACATGGAGTCAGATTCCATACTGAAACGATATGGAAAAGGTATGTGGGAAAATGAATTTGTATCACCTGACACGATTGCAGGAGTTAAACTTGTATTCAATAATGATGATGTTACAGCTTCATACAAAGGTCTTGAATTTTCTGTTCCGAAATCTGCAATGCCGTTTCAGTCAATGCTTTGCTGTCTTATAGAAGCGGCTGACAGTGTATATGAAAGCAGTGAGATTATATTTAATGAAAATGACGGACTGCTGTGCTATGAGGGAAATATTGAACAGGGCGATTATGAAATATGCTTTGATTCGGCAACAGGATTTATACATTCATTTTCAATGCCTAATATGGAACTGAAGATAGAATTTACAGAATGCACGGCAGACAGCGGAACTCCGGAAACATCTGCATTATCATCAGATACGGTGCAGGATACATCTGAAAGTGAAATTTCAGAAACATCTGCCGATACTGATGAACAGTAACCGTTTGCTTTAATAAAAGTTGGCGGAAGTGAGCAACTATAAAAATCAGTCAGTACTGAATATAAAAGCCGGCAGTTTTTTATGCCGGCTTTTTGGTTTGCAAGGTGATAAAATTCTTTTATTGAATTTTATCCTTTTTATTATGTATTTTTATTCTGATAATACAGAATTTTATGCATAAATACCTTGAAATATGCATAAAAATGTATGAAAATACAGTGCAGATTGCTGTTAATGAATAAATATGCAAAAAGGTATTGACTTTTTTAGATTATAATGTATAATTAAATTAATTAATTATTAATTAACGGAGGTTTTTTTAATGGCAAAAGAAATAAAAAAAGTTGTTCTCGCTTATTCAGGAGGACTTGATACTTCAATTATTATCCAGTGGCTCAAGGAAAATTATAATAACTGTGAAGTTATCTGTGTTTCAGGTGACGTGGGACAGGACAGCGAACTCGAAGGACTTGAGGAAAAGGCTCTTAAAACAGGTGCTTCAAAGCTTTATATTGAACATCTTACAGAAGAATTTATTACCGACTATGTTTTCCCGACAGTTCAGGCAGGTGCAATTTATGAAAACAGATATATGCTCGGCACTTCATTTGCACGTCCTATCATTGCAAAGAGAATTGCTGAAATCGCAATTGCTGAAGGTGCTGATGCAATATGCCATGGCTGTACAGGAAAAGGAAATGACCAGGTTCGCTTTGAACTCGCTATAAAGGCTTTTGCTCCTGATATGCAGATTATTGCTCCATGGAGAATATGGAATATCAAGTCAAGAGATGAGGAAATTGATTATGCAGAGGCTCATAATATCCCGCTTAAGATAAACCGTGAAACAAATTATTCAAAAGATAAGAATATCTGGCATCTTTCACATGAAGGTCTTGACCTTGAAGACCCTGCAAATGAACCACAGTATGAAAAGGAAGGATTTCTTGAAATGGGAGTTTCACCTCTGCAAGCTCCTGATAAGCCCACATATATAACAATTCACTTTGAAAAAGGTGTTCCTACAGCTATTGACGGAAAGGAAATGGGTGCTGTTGAACTCGTTAAGACTCTCAATAAGCTGGGCGGTGAAAATGGTATCGGTCTTGCAGACCTCGTTGAAAACCGTCTTGTAGGAATGAAATCAAGAGGTGTTTATGAAACTCCCGGCGGTGCAATCCTTTATCATGCTCATGAAGTTCTTGAAACAATTACAATTGACAAGGAAACTGCAAGAATGAAACAGTATATCGGCATAAAGTTTGCAGATATAGTATATAATGGTCAGTGGTATACACCTCTCAGAGAGGCTCTCAGTGCATTTGTTACTGAAACTCAGAAAACTGTTACAGGTGATGTAAGACTTAAACTTTATAAAGGCAATATCATTAATGCAGGCGTTACTTCACCGTATACTCTCTATGATGAAGAAGTTGCAACATTTGATGAAGACCATGTTTACAATCAGAAAGACAGTGCAGGATTTATTAACCTTTTCGGACTTCCGATTAAGGTTAAGGCAAAGCTTGATGCAAAGAGAAATGCAGACAAATAATTTTACCTGAAAAATCAGTACAGGAGCGAATATACAGCTTTCAGTCTGTATGTTCGCTCATATTTAAACAACAAGGTTTGACGTGGACGGCGAAACAATGATTTGTGAACATATAGTATTGACTGACTTATAATTAAACGGTATTGTATATCTTAAATTATTGCAAGGGCGGAAAATTAAAAATCAGAATAAATCATTTTCATGGTAAGCTGTTTTCATATGGCTTGCCATTGTATTCTTTTACGGATTTTATCATGAGTTTCAGAAAAATGCATAAAACAGGAAAGCTGAATATAAGAGGGCACAAGGAGATAAATCTGAAAAGTAAAAGAATACATATAGCAGAATAAATATCTGTTATCCGAAAATCCATTACAGGAGGTAAATTGAAAAATATGGCTAAAATGTGGGCGGGAAGATTTTCAAAAGAAGTCGATGAAACTGTTAATGCATTCAATTCCTCAATATCTTTTGACGGAAGAATGTACAGACATGATATACAGGGAAGTATTGCACACGCTCAGATGCTGGGCAAGTGCGGTATAATTCCGCAGGAAGATGCTGAAAAAATACAGCAGGGACTTAAAGAAATTCTTGAGGATATTGAAAGCGGAAAACTTGAATTTGATATGACTGCTGAAGATATCCATATGTTTATAGAAGCTGAACTTACCGCAAGGCTTGGCGATGTAGGAAAAAGACTTCATACATCACGTTCAAGAAATGATCAGGTCGCACTTGATATCAGAATGTATCTAAGAGATGAAACTGCTGAAATTATATCCCTTACAAAGAAACTTGCTGAAACTCTGTGCAGTCTTGCATCAGAACATACTGAAACCGTTATGCCCGGATATACACATCTTCAGAGAGCTCAGCCTGTAACTTTTGCACATCATCTCATGGCTTATGCAAATATGCTTTTAAGGGATATCGGCAGATTTAACGATACAGTAAAGCGGATGAATTACTGTCCGCTCGGAAGCTGTGCATTAGCCGGAACAACATATCCTATTGACAGACATATGACAGCAGAAGCTCTCGGATTTACAGCCCCGATGATTAACAGCCTTGACGGTGTTTCTGACAGGGATTTCTGTGTGGAACTTGTATGTGCAATATCACTGCTTATGACACATCTTTCAAGATTTTCCGAGGAAATTATAATGTGGTGTTCATGGGAATTTAAATTCATTGAACTTGATGATGCATATGCGACAGGTTCATCGATAATGCCTCAGAAGAAAAATCCTGATATAACAGAGCTTATAAGAGGAAAGACAGGCAGAACTACAGGTGACCTTGTAACTCTGCTTTCAATGCTTAAAGGTCTTCCGCTTGCATATAACAAGGATATGCAGGAGGATAAGGAAGCAGTTTTTGATGCGGTTGACAATGTTAAATTATGTCTTAAAACATTTATACCAATGATTGAAACAATGACAGTGATTAAGGATAATATGAGAAATGCCGCTGCAAGAGGATTTATAAATGCCACTGACTGTGCCGATTATCTTGTGAAGAAAGGTATGCCTTTCAGAGATGCTTATAAGATTACAGGTACACTTGTTGCTGACTGTATAAATAAAGGAGCAACCCTTGAAACACTGCCTCTTGATGAATATAAGAAACTGTCTGAACTTTTTGATGATGACATATATAAGGCAATAAGTCTTGAGGAATGTGTAAATCAGCGTAAATCATTCGGAGGCCCTGCACCTGAAACGGTTGCAGAACAGATTAAAGCAGTGAAAGCAGAGCTTGAAAAATTATAATGAAAAAGAAAAATAATAAAAAAGAGAAAAATAAAATCATCAGATTTATTATACAGTCACTCATAATATTTGCAGTGTGGTTTGCAGGTGAAATTCTGATATATATTCTTGATTTTGAAAAGGCAGCTGCAGTTTCAACAGGCTGGACAATTGTGGTTATTGCGGGAATTTCTTTATTCAGAATGATTATGAGTGAAAAAAAAGATGATTAATAGATTTGGAGGCATTGGCTTATAATGTCAGTTAAAATTTTTATAGACGGTCAGGAAGGTACTACAGGTCTTAAAATTCTTGAACGCTTTGAAAACAGAAATGATATTGAAATTATAAAAATTTCAGAGGAACTCAGAAAGGATAAGGACGAAAGAAAACGTCTTATCAATATGTCGGATTATACATTTCTCTGCCTGCCTGATATTGCATCAAAAGAGTCAGTTTCACTTGTTGAAAATGACCATGTAAGAGTTATTGATGCATCAACAGCCCACAGAACTAATCCGGCATGGGCGTATGGTTTTCCTGAACTTTCGGCACAGCACCGTGAAAAAATTGAAAAGTCAAACCGTGTGGCAGTGCCGGGCTGTTATGCAAGCGGTTTTAATTCGCTTGTATATCCTCTTGTGTCATCGGGAGTAATGCCTTCGGATTTCCCTGTATGTGCATTCGCAACATCAGGATACAGCGGAGCAGGAAAAAAAGCTATTGCACAGTATGAGGATACAGACAGAAATCCTGAACTCTCAAGTCCACGTTTCTATGCTCTCGGTCAGACACATAAGCATCTCCCCGAAATGCAGGCTGTATCCGGATTGTCATGCAAGCCTATGTTCAGCCCTATGATATGTGATTATTTCAGCGGAATGGTTGTTGCTGTACCCGTACAGACAAGACTTTTAAATAAAAAATACGGCATAAAGGATATACACAAGGTTTTTGCGGAACATTACAGCGGACAGAATTTCATACAGGTTGCTGAAATCGGCGGAACTGATATAGTTCCTGATGGATTCCTTGCATCAAATACTTTAAGCGGTACAAATAAAATGCAGATATTTATATGCGGAAATGATGAACAGGTTCTTTTATGCTCAAGGCTTGACAATCTTGGAAAAGGTGCATCAGGTGCAGCGGTTCAGTGCCTTAATATAATGATGGGCATTGACGAAACAACAGGTTTAATATAAATAAACAGAGGTTTACAGCAAATGGAAAAGATATCTAATTCAATAAGGTCACAGGTGCTTATAGATGCCTTGCCTTATATACAGAAATATAACAATAAAACCGTAGTTATCAAATACGGCGGAAATGCAATGACAAATGATGAACTTAAAGATGCAGTTATGAGTGATATTGTATTGCTTTCACTCGTTGGAGTAAGGGTTGTACTCGTCCACGGAGGAGGTCCTGAAATAAATGATATGCTTGGGCGTCTTGGAATTGAAAGCAAATTCATAGGCGGTCTTAGATATACAGACAGTGACACAATAGATGTGGTAAAAATGGTTCTTGCAGGAAAGGTAAACAAAGAGCTTGTAGCACTGCTTTCAGAACATAACGGAAATGCTCTCGGACTTTGCGGAATTGACGGCAATATGATAGTTGCTGAAAAGACTGACGGTGATGTTGACCTCGGATATGTGGGAAATATAGTTAAAATAAATAAAAAGCCTATAACAGATGCCCTTGATAACGGATATGTGCCTGTAATTGCAACAGTTGCAGGAAGTGCAGACGGCACAGCATACAATATAAATGCAGATACGGCAGCTGCAAGAATTGCCGCTGAACTCAATGCTGAAAATCTTATACTTATGACTGATATAAAAGGTCTTTTAAGGGATAAAGATGACCCATCAACACTTATTCCGTCAGTCAATGTATCAGAAGTACCGTTCATGAAGCGTCAGGGAATTATATCAGGCGGTATGATACCAAAGATTGACTGCTGTGTTGAGGCAGTAAGACGTGGTGTGAAACGTACATCAATAATTGACGGCAGAGTACCTCATTCAATTCTCATAGAACTGCTTTCAAATGAGGGCATAGGCACTCAGTTCAGATAAAAACTGTTTTTATACAGAAAGGAATGTTTCTTATGAACAGCAATATAATTGAAAAATTCGATGAACATATTATGCATACTTACGGAAGATGTCCGATAAGCATTGACCGTGGGCAAGGACGTATGTGCAAGGACGATGACGGAAAACAGTATATAGATTTCGGAAGCGGAATAGGTACAAATTCACTCGGATTCTGCGATAGCAACTGGGTTGATGCTGTATGTGCACAGGCTCGCAAAATTCAGCATACATCAAATTATTACTATACTGAAATACAGGCAGATTTCGCCGAAAAACTCGGAAATATTACAGGAATGTCAAAGATGTTTTTTGGAAACAGCGGTGCAGAGGCAAATGAATGTGCGATAAAACTTGCAAGAAAATACAGTTTTGACAAATACGGCAAGGGCAGACATACAATTATAACACTTGTAAATTCATTCCATGGCAGAACTCTTGCTACACTTTCAGCAACAGGTCAGGACGTTTTCCATAATTACTTTTTTCCTTTTATTGATGGGTTTGTATATGCACAGGCAAATAATATTCAAGACCTTGATTCAAAAATTGATGATACTGTATGTGCAGTAATGATTGAATTTATACAGGGTGAGGGAGGAGTAATGCCTCTCAAGCAGGAATTTGTTGACCATATAGCTAAGGTATGCAGGGAAAAGGATTTGCTTTTCATAGCCGATGAGGTTCAGACAGGTGTCGGACGTACGGGAAAATTTCTTGCAGGTGAGCATTTCGGAGTAAAACCTGATGTTATAACACTTGCAAAGGGAATTGCAGGCGGTATTCCTATGGGAGTATGCCTTGCAAATGAAAAATGCAGTGAAGTCCTTACAAAAAGTACTCATGGTTCAACATTCGGAGGTAATCCGATAGCCTGTGCAGGAGGTCTTGCAGTCCTTAACAAAGTAACATCTGACGGATTTCTTGATGAAGTGAACGCAAAAAGTGAATATATAATTGAAAATCTGTTCAAAATGAAAGACGTTGAAAGTGTAAGCGGTATCGGTCTTATGATAGGAATAAAGCTGAAAACAAAGAATGCGGGAGATGTAGTTACACAGGCACTTGAAAAGGGACTTCTTCTCCTTACTGCCAAGGATAAGGTAAGACTTCTTCCGCCTCTTACAATTACATATGAAGAAATTGACAAGGGGCTTTCAATTATGGAGGAAATTCTTAAATAATTTATCTGAAACCGTGTAGTACACGGGGTGATTGCGCTTATGGTGCTGTCGGACGAGAACCGATAAAATACATGATAATCAGGAGGAAATTTTTATTATGAAACATCTGCTTAAAATGCTCGACCTGAGCAAAGAGGAAATTATAGATATTCTTAATCTTGCAGACCAGCTTAAATATGAACTCAAGCATGGCATTCCGCATAATCATCTTAAAGGAAAATCACTCGGAATGATTTTTCAGAAAGCTTCAACCCGTACCCGTGTATCATTTGAAACAGGTATGAACCAGCTTGGCGGATATCCTCTTTTTCTTTCGGCAAGTGATTTGCAGATAGGCAGAGGAGAACCTGTTGAAGATACAGCAAGAGTTCTTTCACGTTATCTTGACGGAATAATGATTCGTACATTTGAACAGAAAGAAGTCGAAGACCTTGCAAAATTCGGAGATATTCCGATAATCAACGGACTTACAGATTTCTGTCACCCATGTCAGGTGCTTGCAGACCTTATGACAATCCGTGAATTTAAAGGAAGCTTTGACGGTCTGAAAATGTGCTATATCGGTGATGGAAACAATATGGCAAATTCACTTATCGTAGGCGGTCTTAAAGTAGGCATGAGTGTATCTGTTGCCTGCCCTGATGATTACCGCCCTGCAAAGGAAGTTATGGACTTTGCAAATGGATTTGATTGTTTCAGTATCACATCAAGTCCGCTTGAAGCTGCAAAAGATGCAGATGTACTGCTTACAGACGTATGGGCATCAATGGGACAGGAAGGCGAGGCTGAAAAGCGTAAAATTGCATTCAAAGGCTATCAGATTAATGATGATATAATGGCAGTTGCTAAATCTGATGCAATGGTAATGCACTGTCTGCCTGCACATCGTGAGGAAGAAATTACAGCTAAGGTATTTGAAGAACACGCAAAGGAAATATTTGAAGAAGCTGAAAATCGTCTGCACGCTCAGAAAGCAGTTATGGTTAAGCTTATGGCTGACTGATAAAATAAATAATTACTATTTATAAGTTACACAGCAGGACACTTTTAAATTAAAGTGTCCTGTTTATAAATAATGGCAATAAAAGCGGAAATAATAAAAGGAGATGAAGCATATAAAGAAAGTTGAAATATTTACAGACGGAGCTTGCAGCGGTAATCCCGGAGCAGGGGGATATGGTGTTATACTCCGGTATAAAGGTATAGAAAAAGAATTGTCAGGCGGTTGTGCCGATACAACAAATAACCGTATGGAGCTTACCGCAGTTATAGAGGCTCTTTCAGCATTAAAAGAACCATGCGAGGCTGTAATTACTACAGACAGCAAATATGTTGCCGACAGCATAACAAAAGGCTGGCTTTACAACTGGCAGAGAAAAAACTGGATTAAATCTGACAAAAATCCTGTTCCGAATACTGATTTATGGAAAATGCTTATCCCTCTGCTTGAAAAGCATAAAGTAAATTTTATATGGGTAAAAGGTCATGCGGGACACAGCGAAAATGAAAGATGTGACAGACTTGCTGTAATGCAAAGAGATTTATACCAGAAAAAATAAAAAAAATTTTTCAAATAACTATTGCAATTTATACTAATTTAGTATATAATATAACTACCATAATTCATATGGATAAGATATGCTATTTTAAAAAGAAGGGCTGAAAATGGAAAAAAGATTTGTTTATGCGGATAATGCCGCTACAACTAAAGTTACAAAAGAAGTTCTTGATGCAATGCTTCCATATTTTACAGAAGACTATGGAAATGCTTCAAGTATATATTCTATGGGAAGAAATGCTAAAAAGGCTGTCGAGCTTGCAAGAGAAACTGTTGCAAAGAATATAGGTGCTGAAGCATCTGAAATATACTTTACAAGCGGGGGTTCAGAGGCTGATAACTGGGCTATAAGAGGCGTATGCGACAAGCTTTCCGCAAAGGGAAAAAAGCATATAATTACATCAGTATTTGAACATCATGCTGTGCTGCATACCTGTCAGGCACTTGAAAAAGTTGGATTTGAAGTAACATATGTCCCGATAGATGAAAAAGGACTTATAAATCCAAAGGATATTGAGAATGCTTTAAGAGATGATACTGCAATTGTTTCAATTATGTTTGCAAACAATGAAATCGGTACAATTCAGCCGATTAAGGAAATTGCTGATATCTGCCATAAGAAAAATGTTATATTCCATACAGATGCAGTTCAGGCAGTAGGTCATGTTGAAATAGACGTAAAAGAAATGGGAATCGATATGCTTTCTGTTTCCGGTCATAAAATCCATGCTCAGAAAGGTATTGGTGCATTATATGTAAGAAAAGGTTTAGTTATCCCTAATCTTATATATGGCGGTGCTCAGGAGAGAAACAGGAGAGCAGGCACAGAGAATGTTCCTGCAATAGTAGGATTTGCAAAGGCTATGGAACTTGCCTGTGCTGATATACCTGAAAAAATTGAAAAGGTTACAAAGATGAGAAACAGGCTTATTGACGGAATACTTAAAATTCCGAGAACACGCCTTAATGGTGACAGGGACAAGCGTCTGTGCGGAAACAGCAACACATCAATTGAAGGCGTTGAAGGTGAAAGTCTTTTGCTTATGCTTGATATTAACGGAATATGTGCTTCAAGCGGTTCTGCCTGCACATCAGGTTCACTTGACCCGTCACACGTTCTTATGGCATTGGGTCTTAAACATGAAGTGGCACATGGTTCGCTCAGACTTTCAATCGATGAAAATACAACAGATGAGGACATAGACTATATGCTGGAGATTATACCAAAGGTTGTAAAGCGTCTTAGAGATATGTCACCATTATGGGAAAAGATAATGAAAGAAGAAGAAAGCAAGTAATTATAAACAGGGAGATGTTATTTTTATGTTATACAGCGATAAGGTGCTTGACCATTTTTCAAATCCGAGAAATGTAGGCGAGATAGAAGATGCTGACGGAATAGGTGAAGTAGGAAATGCAAAATGCGGGGATATAATGAAAATGTATCTCAAAATCAATAATGGAATAATTGAAGATGTAAAATTCAAGACATTCGGCTGTGGTGCAGCAGTAGCAACATCATCAATGGCAACTGAACTTATAAAGGGAAAGCCTATTGATGATGCACTTAAACTTACAAATA
>CAYRPZ010000031.1:0-17702 GCA_964426275.1 uncultured Ruminococcus sp.
ATGATTAGAACAAAGGGTGAACCGGGTACAGGCGATGTTGTACAGGCTGTACGTCATATGCGTATGATGAACGCTGAAATGCGTCGTATCCAGTCAATGTCAGAAGATGAACTCTATCAGGCTGCAAAAGAACTTATGGTTCCATATGACCTCGTTCAGTATGTTCATGAAAATGGAAAGCTTCCTGTAGTAAACTTTGCCGCAGGCGGTGTTGCAACTCCTGCTGATGCTGCACTTATGATGCAGTTAGGTGCAGAAGGTGTATTCGTTGGTTCAGGTATATTCAAGTCAGGTAATCCTGAAAAGAGAGCTGCTGCCATCGTAAAGGCTGTTACTAACTTCAATGATGCAAAAATGCTTGCTGAACTCTCTGAAGACCTCGGCGAAGCAATGGTTGGTATTAATGAACAGGAAATCGAACTTCTTATGGCAGAAAGAGGAAAATAATAGATGAAAATCGGCGTTCTTGCACTTCAGGGTGCATTTATAGAACATGAATATATACTGGAAAAACTCGGTGCTGAATGTTTTGAAATCCGTCAGAGAAAAGACATTGACACCGATTTTAATGGAATTATTCTTCCCGGCGGCGAAAGCACTGTTATGGGAAAACTCCTGCGTGAATTGGATTTATATGAACCTATAAAGGAAAAAATAAAAAATGGTTTTCCTGTATTCGGAACGTGTGCAGGACTGCTTCTGCTTGCAGGCAAAATCGAAAATGACGACAGAAGCCATTTTGCAACAATGCCTGTTATCGCTGTAAGAAATGCATATGGCAGACAACTCGGCAGTTTTAATGCCAATGCTCTTTTTAACGGAAAAGAAATCCCTATGACATTTATTCGTGCACCTTATATCGAATCAGTTGATGATGAAGTTGAAGTACTTGCTGAAGTGGAAAACAAAATTGTTGCAGCAAGATATAAAAATCAGCTTGTAACGGCATTTCACCCAGAACTTACTTCTGATACATCAGTTCACGAGTATTTTATTGATATGATTAAATAACTTTATACACCATAAAGGAGGGACGCTCTTTATTAAAAGCGTCCCTTTTATATTACTTATAAAGGAGGTAAAAATTTGGTATTCAGTTCAACTGTATTTCTTTTTATATTCCTGCCTGCTGTATATATTCTTTATCTTATAATGCCGTCAATAAAGGCTAAAAATATACTGCTGATTATATCAAGTCTGATTTTCTATGCATTCGGTGAACCTTTAACAGTATTTCTTATGATATTCTCAGTGGCAGTAAATTATATATTCGGACTTTATATATCAAAAGGAAATTCAAAACATAAGCCTGCAATGATTCTTGCAGTTATATTTAATCTTACAATACTATTTATATTCAAATATCTCGGATTTTTTACTGAAATGTTAAATTCCATTCTGCCAATCAATATACCTGTTCCTGATATAAGGCTTCCTATAGGCATTTCATTCTTTACATTCCAGATACTTTCATATGTAATTGATGTTTACAAAGATAAATCACTTGTACAGAAAAAATTCAGCAGTCTGTTGCTTTATATATCTCTTTTTCCTCAACTTATAGCAGGACCGATTGTAAAATACTATGATATCTCGCAGCAGATTGACAATAGAATAATATCTGCTGAAAATACTGCTCTTGGAATAAGACGTTTTATATGCGGACTTTCAAAAAAAATTTTAATAGCCAATACTGTCGGAACAGTTGCCGATACAATGTTTTCTCTTGAGGGAAATGATATAAGCATACTTACCTGCTGGCTCGGAGGAATTACATATGTTATACAGATTTACTTTGATTTCAGCGGTTACAGTGATATGGCAATAGGTCTGGGGCATATGCTCGGCTTTGAATTTAAAGAGAATTTCAATTATCCTTATATTGCAGAAAGTATGCAGGATTTCTGGAGGAGATGGCATATATCTGTTTCATCATGGTTTAAGGAATATCTTTATATTCCTCTCGGAGGAAACAGGAAAAACGATTTCCGTACCGCTTTAAATAAAATAATAGTCTTTTTCTTTACAGGTTTATGGCATGGTGCAAATATGACTTTTGTTATATGGGGACTTATACACGGACTTTTCCTTATGCTTGAAAACTATAAAATCATACCCCTTGAAAAAATAAAATTTAAACCATTAAAGCATATATATACAATGTTTGTCGTTACATTAACATTTGTAATATTCAGAGCGGAAAATTTATCTCAAGCACTTGTTTTTATAAAGGAAATGTTTACAGGATTTAATATCAGCAGTCAGTCTGTTTCGGTATTTGCCCAGCAGTTCAATACCGTATTTGTAATGGCTCTTATTTCAGGAATAATTTTCAGTATGCCGGTTATTAAAAAAATAAGCTGTAAATTCAAGACCGGAAAATCAGCAGATACTGCGGAATACCTCTCTTATGCAGGTACTCTTGCAATGCTTCTGCTCTGTATTGTTTCCCTTTCATCATCAACATACAATCCGTTTATATACCTGCAATTTTAATTAAAAATACACTTGTTAAACCAGATTTATTATGATAGGTTTAAGCAAATACTGTTCACTTTCACATAATAAATATTGGTGAGATAAGTGTATTTTTATACTTATATGAAATTATTTATAAATATCAAATCTTCAGATTTAAAATATCTGTCCGAACATACTGATATACAGTAATTATCATACTGAAATACTGAGAATTTTTTATTGTATTCCTCAAAATTATCAGAATTTATCCTACAGAAATCCACATCTGACATTTTTCCGCAAATACCCGTTCCGATACATTTTAAATATGATTCCTTTAAACTCCAGTATTTTATAAATAATTTTTCTCTGCTGTCTGAATTATTTATATTTTTCCTTTCACCATCGCTGCATACAATTTTCATCAGCCTGTCAGATATATTATCAGGATATTCCTGAACATCAACACCTATTTCACATTCTGAAAATCCGCATACTGCACAGTATTTACAGTGGCTTATATTAAAATGTATATCAGTAAAATTTTTCAGATATGGTTTCCCATGTTGTCCTGTACACCAATCCAATGCACTGTTTTTCTCAAATCCATATTTATCATAAAGACCATATGCAAAAAGACAATATGCAATCCTGCATAATCTCCTGTCCCGTTCCATTTTGTATCTTCCGGCTTTTTCATTTCTTTCATATGGCAAAATCCATTTGCTTTCATCTATAACTGCATTTTCAATTGAATCACATATATAAATCATGATTCTTCCTTTCATATCCTTTTTATCATAATACAATTCTGAAAATATTATACCCATATTATATAAGTTTGTCAAATATATAAAATATAAACTCAGCATTACATTTTTGGTCATTTTCATTTGGTTGATTAATCATTAATTATAATATATAATTATATCAATAAAAAGGCGGTTATAAAATTATGATAAATGATAATATTAAAAAATTAAGAAAACTTAATCTAACTCGGGAACAGGTCAGCGAAAAATTAAATGTATCAAGACAAACTGTTTCAAAATGGGAAAGAGGTGAAATAATTCCTGATATATATAACTGTACAATTGTAATATATATTCTTGCAGCTGCAGTATTTAATTTCAAAATGCGAAAGGATAAAAAATAATTAAAGCATATCCTGCTGACATTAATCAGCGGATATGCTTTTTTTATATAAAAGCCAACCAGAACGCCCCACTTCTTAGGTGTGGGTGGTTTACATCAGTATAAATTATATTATTTGCAAAGTTTCTCCATCTCTTTTATAAGTTCTCCGAATATTTTAAGTGCATCTGAAACAGGCTTTGTTGTTGACATATCAACTCCGGCAATTTTTAAAAGTGATATAGGGTCTTTTGAACAACCTCCTTTAAGGAACTCAATATAATCTTTGACAGCACTTTCTCCCTCATCAAGTATTTTCTGTGAAAGTGCAATTGCTGCTGAATATCCTGTAGCATACTGATATACATAATAGTTATAGTAAAAATGCGGTATTCTTGCCCATTCCAGCTTTATTTCATCATCAAGCACAATTCCGTCACCAAAATAAAGCTTATTGAGTTCTCCGTATATCTCACAGCAATTATCAGCTGTAAGGCTTTCTCCGGAAGCACATATTTCATTTATTTTAAGTTCAAATTCGGCAAACATTGTCTGTCTGTATAATGTTGTTCTGAACTGCTCAAGGAAATAATTTATAAGATATGCTCTCTTATTTTTATCTTCAGTATTTTTAAGCAGGTACTGCATAAGCAATGCTTCATTGCAGGTTGAGGCAACCTCGGCAACAAATATCACATATTCTGAATATACAACAGGTTGATTTTTATTTGAAAGATATGAATGTACGGCATGACCCATTTCGTGTGCAAGAGTAAACATACAGTCAAGAGTATCCTTGTGATTTAAAAGTACATATGGGTGAACTCTTGCACCTGCTGAATATGCTCCGCTTGTTTTTCCCTCATTCTCATAAATATCAATCCAACGGTTTTCAAATCCTTCCTTTATAATTGAGAGATAAGATTCTCCCATAGGTTCAAGAGCCTTTAATACAGTTTCCTTTGCCTCATCAAATGTAATTTTCATATCACAGTCAGATACTATCGGCGTATAAAGGTCATAGAAATGCAGTTCTTCAACTCCAAGCAATTCTTTTCTGAGTGCTACATAGTCATACATATAGTTCATATTTTCATGAACAGCTCTGATAAGATTTGTATAAACTTCAACAGGCACTTCATTTGCTGTAAGTGCGGCTTCAAGGCTTGAATTATAGTTTCTTACCTTTGAATAGAACTGCACTGACTTTATATGACCATTGAGAATTGATGCACAAGTATTTCTAAATGAACCATACATATCATAAAGGGAATTAAATGCAGATTTGCGAAGGATTCTGTCAGAACTCTTTACAAGCGGAATATAGCTTCCATGAGTAACCTGATGCGGATTTCCGTCCTTATCCACAGCATCAGGAAATTTAAGGTCTGCATCTGAAAACATTGAAAATACATTCTCAGCAGTCTGTCCCATTTCACCTGTCATTGAAATAATTTTTTCCTCTGCTTCAGAAAGGCTATGGTCTTTAAGCAGTCTTATCCTGTCAAAATATCTCTTATAGAGTTTCAGTTCAGGCTTTTTATCATAAAATTCATTGAGAACATCTTCAGCAACAGCAATTATTTCAGGGTGTTCAAAACTTCCTGCTGAATTTATTTCAACATATACATTCATTATCTGACCTACATAATTTTGATATTTTGAATTTGCTGTATCTTCATCAGAACGCCTTCTCGCATAATTTCCAAGGCTGTCGCACAGCACAAATATCTCCTCTGACAGTTTCATAAAATTATAAAGCGTGTCAGCACTTTCGCATAGTTTGCCTTTATATGATAAAATCTTTTCAGGTACAGCTTTAAGTTTTTCAAAATCCTTTTCCCAGTCTTTATCAGTCGGATAAATATCCTCAAGTGACCATTTAAATTCCTCAGGTACTTCATTTCTCTTTGATATACGTTCCATTTAATACACTCCTTAAATTTAATTATAATTGTATACTGTATATTATACCACATAGATATTAAAACCGCAACAAAATAAAAAAGCATATAACGGAAATAAATTTTCAAATATTACCCAAAACTCTCGAAATTATCAGAGATTCAAGTATGCATTGGAACATAACATTTGAAATAAGCTGTTTATAGCAATCCAACAAATTACTGTAAATGGCAGAAAGAACTGACAATCAGATAAAACAACAATGTTAATAGCTTTTATAGCAGTCCAATAAATAGTCGCAACTTGACAATAATAGTATAATAGACCTCGTAGATAATTTTTCCGACATATTCAGCATATAAATTCTGTAATTTCTTAGTAATACAGATAATATTCTTATTTTCTCCATGCAATTATATCATTGCTGTGTCAATACTAAATCAAAAGAGATATGAAAGGTATTGATTAATAATGGCATACAATAAAGTGGTGATATCAGGCATTAATACATCAAATCTGACAGTGCTGAAGGAGTCGGAAAAAATAGAGCTCCTTAAAGAATATCAGGCAACAGGAAACAAGGATGCAAAGGATAAACTTATAAAAGGAAATCTGCGTCTTGTTCTTTCAGTAATACAGAAATTCACTAACAGAGGCGAGGACATAGATGACCTTTTCCAGATAGGTGTTGTCGGACTTATAAAGGCTATAAACAACTTTGACCTTTCAAAAGAAGTAAGATTTTCGACATATTGTGTTCCCATGATAAGCGGAGAATTGAGAAGATTTCTCCGTGACTTTAATCATATAAAGGTAAGCCGTTCAATGCGTGACCTTGCATACAAAGCAATGCAGGCTAAGGAACAGCTGACTGTCAGAAATCAGAAAGAACCTTCCATTGAGGCAATTGCAAAGGAAATTGGTGCTGAACGCTCTGACGTGGTAATTGCTCTTGAAAGTATAAGTGAACCGCTTTACCTTTATGAACCTGTTTATTCTGATTCAGGAGATACTCTTTATGTTCTTGACCAGATTGGAGATAAAAATGATTTTGAAAGCTGGTTTGATGAAATTGAACTGAAAGAAGCTATAAAAACTCTCCAGCCAAGAGAAAAGAAAATTCTTTATCTCAGATTCTTTCAGGGGAAAACTCAGGTTGAAGTTGCTGATGAAATCGGAATATCTCAGGCTCAGGTTTCAAGACTTGAAAAAGGTGCATTAAGCCATATAAAAGGTGACATATAAAAATAATACAATGCGGACAGTACAGAACTTGTACTGTCCGTATATTTTCTTATAATAATACTTGACAATTGCTGATTTTTATGTTATAGTATTATTCTAAAATACAATTGTCCTTGAACGGCGGACTGATTATTTATTATTCAATATGATGAGGTGTTTATTTTGAGTAATAAAGGCTCAAAGCTGATTCTTGTCAGTTCAGATGTTCTGCCGGAAGTAATTTCAAAAGTCCTTGAAGTAAAAAAACTTCTTGCAAACCGTGAAGAAAAAAGTTCTGCATCTGCCTGCAAGAGAATTGGTGTTTCAAGAAGTGCTTACTATAAATATAAGGATTGTGTTTTTTCATATGAGGAAAAATTTAATCAGGGAATTATAAATGTATATGCAAGACTGAAAGATGAACCCGGAGTGCTTTCAGGTCTGCTTTCAGCTTTACGTTCAGTAAATGCAAATATACTTACCTTAAATCAGAGTATTCCCATTGACGGAGTGGCTGGAATTTCAGTTTCTCTCAAATTCAATGACAATACATATGAAATAACCAATGTCCTTTCAATAATTTCTGAGGTTCAGGGAGTTGTTGAAGCAAAAATACTTTCGGGAGAATAATAATTTTCTTAAATAATATTAACATTTTTAGTTTTCAGGAGGAGTTTTCAATGGCTAATTTTGCAATTATGGGATATGGTGTAGTAGGTTCAGGTGTTGCTGAACTTTTCTATAAGAATAAAGCATCAATAGAAAAAAATACAGGTACTGAAATGGATTTGAAATATATTCTTGATATAAAGGATTTCAGCGACAGTCCGTATGCTGACAAATTTACAAAGAATATTGATGATATTCTTAATGATGACAGCATAACAACTGTTGCAGAATGTATGGGCGGTGTGAACCCTGCTTATCAGTTTGTAAAATCCTGCCTTGAAAAAGGAAAGAGCGTATGTACTTCAAATAAAGAGCTTGTTGCTGAAAAAGGAGATATTCTTCTTGAAACTGCTAAAAAAGCAAATTGTAATTTCTTTTTTGAAGCAAGTGTCGGTGGTGCTATCCCGATTATAAGACCTTTGCACAAATGTCTTGCAGGAAATGAAATTACTAAAATTGCAGGTATTCTCAACGGTACTACAAACTTTATACTCGGCAAGATGATTAATGAACAGATGGATTTCAAAGATGCTCTTAAAATGGCTCAGGAACTCGGATATGCCGAAAAAGACTCTACTGCTGATGTTGAAGGTCATGATGCCTGCCGTAAGATTTGTATTCTCTCATCACTTGTATATGGAAATCATGTTTATCCTAAGAGTGTATATACAAAGGGTATCAGCAGTATTTCAATTGATGATGTTGAATGTGCTGAAAAGCTTGGCAGTGTTATAAAGCTTATTGCAAAGGTTGAAAAAATGGAAAACGGAAAAATTCTTCCGACTGTTATGCCTATGATTGTACCGTGTGAAAGTATTATTTCCAGTGTAAATGATGTTTTCAATGCCGTTATGGTTTATGGAAACGGTATTGAAAAAGTTATGTTCTATGGCAGAGGAGCAGGAAAACTTCCGACAGCAAGTGCAGTTATGGGTGATATTATCGAAGCTGTCAAGTATCCTCAAACAATTCCTGCTCAGACATGGAATTCATCTGAAAATGATAATTTCATTGAAGATTACCTCAATATGTCAGCTAAAATCTATTTCAGAGTTTCATCTGCTGATATCAGGGATATTGAAACGGAATCAGAATATACAAATTCCAAGAATGAAACCGCATTTATAACAAAAAATGAAATGACACTTGAAGATGCTGAAATTATCAAGGAAAAAATTGAAGCTGACGGCGGAAAAGTTCTTGCACTTATGCCGGTTCTTAATGATTGATTATAAGAGAACATAAGTTTGTAATTGGCATATTAAATTTAAATATAAAAAGACGCTTTGAATTAAAGCGTCTTATTTATTTTCCTTTGAGATGAGATAACCGAAACCGCCTCCGCATATTCCGCCTATTATATGACAGAACTGCGATATATTATCTTTGTTCAGAATACCATTTACTATTTCAGAACCAAGATAAAATACTGTTATAAGTATTACAGTAACAGGTATACCATTATTATTTTTTACATTTACAAACGAACTTAAAAGAATAAACATAAATGCAATTCCACTTGCACCGCATAATGCTATATCAGGGAAAAGAGCAGTATTTAAAATTCCGGTAAATACTGCTGTAAAAAGCATCATGAGTATTATAGGCTTGCTTCCGTATTTTTCTTCAAGCATAGGACCTGCAAGAAGTATAAGCATAAAATTATTGGTGAAATGCGATATATCAGCATGACCGAATATGTGACCTATCAGCCTGACATAAAACATAGGGTCTGCTATTGATGTTCTGTATATCATAAATGCAAACTCAGTTGATTTGCCGTTGGTAATGTATCCGATTATTACTATTGCAAGGCATATGAATGTATATGTAAGTATGACGGGAGAGTTGTAATTGAGCCTGAATTTTGGCTTTTCCTTTTGTTTACTCAATATATTCTCCTTTCGGTTTGAATGTAATATTATACATATGATTTAAAGGTCCGTTTCCTTTTCCGAGATTAAGCCCGTCCTTTATCGCACCCGTTATATATTCCTTTGCATTTATTACAGCATCTGCAATATCAAGTCCTTTAGCAAGATTGCAGGCTATTGCAGATGAAAGAGTACAGCCTGTTCCGTGAGTATTCGGATTATTAATTCTTTCTGAACTGAAAAAATATGCTTTGTTATTTATATAAAGAATGTCGTCCGCATTGTTAATGGAATGACCGCCTTTTATAAGTACAGCTTTATTCTTCATAATTTTCTCTGATATTTTTTGTGCTGAAAGCAGTTTATCATTATTTGAATGTATTTTCATACTGCTTAAAAATTCTGCTTCAGGTATATTTGGAGTGATAATATCAGAGAGCGGAAGAAGTTCATTTATAAGTACATCAGAAGCATTTTCTGAAAGCAGTCTTTTTCCGCTTGTTGAAATCATAACAGTATCAGTTACAATATTCTTTGGCTTATAGTATTTGATACATTCAGCAATTGTATGTATAAGTTCTGAATTTGAAACCATACCTATTTTTACAGCATCAGGGAAAATATCAGTAAAAACTGCATCAAGCTGTTGTTTCAGAAATTCAGCTGAAATATCATAAATTCCTGTTATACCTGTGGTATTCTGTGCAGTAAGAGATGTTATTGCAGTCATTCCATACATTTTATGTGCGGATATTGTTTTCAAATCAGCCTGAATTCCTGCACCTCCACTGCAATCCGAGCCTGCAATGCTTAATACTGTATGCATTTTAATCAGTATCCTTTTCACATATAATATCAGCAATCGCTTTTAAATTCTTTACTGCTGAAAGTATATCCTTCTGAGCGAATATTGCTGATACAACAGCAACTCCTGCAATACCGCTGTTTTTAAGCTGAAGCATATTTTTGTCATTTACTCCGCCTATAGCAACTACAGGGATATTTACTGAATGGCATACTGATGAAAGCTGTTCAATAGTTATATTTCTGGCATCTTTTTTTGTAGATGTACCGAATACAGCACCTGTTCCGAGATAATCAGCACCATCATTATAAGCCTGTATGGCTTGCTGTGGGGTTCTTGCCGATGCACCTATAATTTTATTTTTACCGAGAATTTTTCTTGCAGTCATGATATTGGTATCATTCTGACCAAGATGAACTCCATCTGCATTTACAGCTACTGCAACATTTATATTGTCATTGATTACAAATGGAACATTATATTTATCTGTAAGCTTTTTAATTCTTGAGGCAATTTCAATATATTCATCATCAGATATATTTTTTTCCCTCAGCTGTAAGAATGTTACTCCTGATTTAAGAGCATCTTCAATTTGATTTTCAAATGGATATTCAGAGGTTGACCATGCATGGTCAGTTACCGCATAAAGACGCATTTTTTCATTTTCTAATCTCATTTATAAAACGCTCCTTTTTATTTTGAGGTGCTGCCGAAACCGCCATTTCTTTCAGCGTCTGCACAGTCATCAACAGTTATGCCGTATTCAACAAATACACCCTGCATAAATCCTTTTCCAACCTCAACTGAAACAGTTTTGCCTTCATTGGTGCAGTTAGTTATTTTAGCGAATATATGCCCTTCATTATCTGAATTATAGTAATCACTGTCAATAATTCCCACTGTATTGTTAAGCTGTAATCTGAATTTAAATCCAAGACCACTTCTCGGATAGCATTTAAGTACCCAGCCTTCATCAATTTTAACTCTTATGCCTGTAGGGATATTAATAGTCTGATTAGGTTCAAGATTTATATTTACCGGTGCATAGAAATCATATCCGGCAGAGCCTTTTGTTGCTCTCTGAGGGAGATTTATTCCGTCATATATTGATTTTAATTCATTTTCATCTGCATATCCCATCACTTTTTCCCAGTCATTTTTAAATTGTTCAAAGCTGACTTTATCAAATTTAGCAATTCTTTTCATATTATACTCCTGATTATTCTGAATACAGAACTACTGAGCCGTTCTGTAAAGTTTTTTTAACATCAATAACTCGCTGATTTGAACTTCCCCTCCAGTGAAGTTTGTTATCCTTTAATTCAATAACAAATTCACCATCAACAATGACATCAACATACTGAATAAAATCAATGTCCGAAATTTCTTCCCATATATATCCGGTATAGAGCCATATATTCTTTAACGGCATTGTATCATGGACTTTTTTTATAATTCTGCCGATTTCACTTCTGTTAAGAGGGTGGAGAGGGTCACCTCCGCTGAAAGTTATTCCTGATATGTATGATGGTGCAAGAGAATCAAAAAGCTCTTTTTCAGCCTCATCATCAAATGGTATTCCGCCGTTTATATCCCATGTTACAGGGTTATGACATTCCCTGCATTTATGGTTACAGCCCGCAACCCATAAGACTGTACGCAGACCGTCACCGTTAAGCATATTATCCTTTGATATATCATGAAAACGCATTACATACTTTTCCTTTCAGCTATTTCAGCCATTTTTGCCTTGTTAAGACGTGTATCTCCTTTTACTCTTGAATATGAAAGATATCCGTTCATGCGTTCAATTTTTGTAAGATTTTTACTTCCGCATTTAGGGCATACTTCCATTTCAAGTTCCTGATAACCGCAGTCATCACAGTATGCAAGCGAAAGATTTACTCCCTCATAAAATCCCATATCCATAGCACGTCTTATAAGCGTTTTAACAGCACCTTTATTATAGTCAATAGGATATTTTACATACTGTATTTTTCCGCCATTCATCAAATTCCAGAATCTTTTTTCAAGGTCTTGTTTCTGAATAGGGGAGATATCCTCAGATACATGGCAGTGAAATGAATTGGAAACATAATCTCTGTCTGAAACATTTTCAATGATACCATATTTTTTTCTGAACTGTTTTACCTGAAGTCCGCAGAGATTTTCAGCAGGAGTGCCGTAAAGTGCATATAAATTGCCGTCTTCTTCCTTGAACTGATTAACCTTGCAGTTAATATATTCCATAACTTTTACAGCAAATTCTCCGTCTTCAACAAGAGATTTTTTATTATAAAGCTGCTGAAGTTCATTAAGAGCAGTTATTCCGAATGATGCAGTTGCTGATTTAAGAACAGGCTTTATCTTATCATGTATTCCAAGATGTCCGCCATAGAATCCGCCTTCACAGTATGCAAGAGGATTTGTAGAGGCTTTCATTTCACCAAGATAATCATAAGTTCTGATATGGAGCTGTCTTATAAGTTCAAGATAATAGTTAAGAACTTCAAAGAAATCTCTTGATTCTTTCTGAGCCTTTGCATATATCATAGGGAGATGCAGGCTTACAGCACCTATATTGAAACGTCCGACAAATACAGGTTCATCATTTTCATCAGCCGGTTTCATACCGCCTCTTTTAAACCATGGCGAAAGAAAAGCACGACATCCCATAGGACTTATAATTTTGCCATATTTTTTATATATTTCAGCAACATATCCTTCACCTGTAAGACTGAGCCAATCCGGATACATAGTTTTGCTTGAACATTCAACAGCTACTTCAAATATATCTGAAAGAGGTTTATTTTCTCCGTGGAGGTTTTCATCATAAAGAAATACTATTTTAGGGAAAAGCACAGGTTTTTTACATTCTTTTTTGCCTTGACCATTTTTTCTTACATTAAGCATGGTAATTCCTGCAAGTCTTGCAAATTTTCCTGTTCCAACACCTATAGTCATTGTTATGAACGGATAGTCACCTCGGCTTGATGCAACAGTATTGAATTTATATTCCCAGCCTTGAAAGCCTTGTTTGAAATCAGTTGTAATATCTTTCATTGCCTCATTGTCTGCTGCTTCATCGCTGAGCCCAAGAGATTTATATCTGTTATACTGTAATTTATAGCTTTTTTCGGCATAAGGTTCAAGCAGCTGGTCAACGCATGAAACAGTAAAACCGCCATACTGCTGGCTTGCAGCGGATAAAACAATATCACCTATTACATCGAAGGCAACTGCAAGGGTTTTAGGTTCATTATACCAGAGGTTTCCCATTTCAAAACCGCCTTTTAAAACGTGTTCCACATCAAAAAGACAGCAGTTCATTGTATCACGTCTTGCTGACATATCATGTATATATATATAACCGTCACGGCAAGCCTGAAGTTCTTCTGTTGTAAGGAAAAATTTCTGATAAAGCTCCTTGTTAAGCTGATTGAAGATAAGGCTTCTTTTGGTTGAAACCAAAGCGCTGTCTGAATTGCTGTTTTCCTTGTCGCCTATGTACATAATAGACTGGCTTTTCTGATAAACCTCATCAAGCATATGAACAAAATCCTGTTTATAATTTCTGTAATCACGATAACTTTTGGCAACTTTAGGGTTTACATTATCAAGAGCAGTTTCAACAATATTATGCATTTCTGATATATGCACTTCATCTTTTCCAAGCTGTTCCACCTGTTCGCTCACAAACCTGCATATAAAGTCAAGGTCTTTTTCAGTAAATTTAATCAACGCACGGAAAGCTGACTTATTGACAGCAGTAATTACTTTCTGCACATTAAATTCTTCTTTTGTTCCGTCCTTTTTAACAACCTTAATCAATGAAAAAACCTCCCACATAAAAATTCGTACCTTTTAATATTAACACATTGAAAAAGGAATTTCAATAACTTAATGAAAAATTTTAAAATTGTTCATGATTAAAATTTATATGCATAATAACCAAAAAAAACAAATAAAATACTGTTTTAATAACAAAAAACACGAGATATATAGATAAATTCTGTAAAAATCAATAATATATAAAAATACAAAAAGAACGCTGAACCTTTGGAACAGCGTTCTTTAATCAGATTAATAAAGTGTTAAGAAAACCACACATAATTTACTAAACACAACACATAAGTCAATTAAGGGGATTTTATTTAAAATTTGTCAATAACTTTGATAATATATTTGATAAGCTGACCAAGGTCTTTGACATCAATAATATTGTCTGTTATAACATCAGCATTTGCCGTCTGCTGTGTATCGAGTGCAACAAGCTTAACTATATTCTGTTTAAGCATTGTAACGTCACGGACATCAATTTCATCATCACCGTTTACATCTCCGAGGAGTGTTGTCTGAACATCACCAGGAACAGTTACAGGATTATTGGAGGAAGTATCTTCTGTTACTGTAGTTTCAGAAACAGTAGTTGTTTCTCCTGTAGTTTCTGCTTTTTTGAGAAGGTCAATCCAGCATGGATTTGTCACCTCAAAATCATATCCGATAATAATTGTGTCACCAGGTTCAATACCATTAAGAGTACCTTTCTGTTTTTCAGGAATATTGATTACATATTCATAACCATTTAAATCTTTGCAGGCTATTGTATCAGCCGACATTTCAACAACTATAAGATGATAGATATTTATATCCATACTGCTTTCATCAAAAGTTGTAGTTTCATCAGCAGTGGTTGTTTCCGCAGGAGTTGTAGTGACTTGTGGTTCTGTTGTAACATCAGGATTTTCTTCAAGACCGTCAACTATTGAATAGAAGCATGGCTTTGCAGTGTAATCCTCATTAAAGAGTACAGGGCATTTTGCAGCTCTCCAGCTCTTATCGTCAGTAGTACCCCATATAACTACAGCAGAGATACTGTCTGAATATTTAACAGCCAAATCCATGATATCGCTGTAATATTTAGCCTGAGTTTCAAATCCTGCCTCAGTTGTATCTGATGTAGTTGCATCAAGTTCTGTAATCTGTATATCAAGACCTGTTTCAGAAAATGCTTTAAGAGCTTTTTCATATGTTGAAATGCTTGGGAATGAAACATCAAGATGTGACTGCATACCGATACCGTCAATAATGCCTTTTTCCTTAAGTCTTGTTGCCATTTCAACAATAGCAGTTGTTTTTGCAGGCATATATTCATTGAAGTCGTTATAATAAAGTTTACAGCCTTCAGGAGCATATTTTCTTGCGTATTCAAATGCATAGTCAACAAATGAATTGTCGCCGAATATTTTTACCCAGCCTGAATAGTTGGAATTTTCGGCTTGAGTACCGCCGGTACGTGGGCTTCCGTCATCAAGCCATATTTCATTTACAACGTCCCATGCATAGAAATTAACATCCGGATATTCCTGTTCAAGAAGTTCCATGAGGTTCTTTATGTAATTTTCCATACGTTTGAGCATAACTTCCTTTGATACGAAGTCACCGTCATCTGAATAATTTTCTTTAAAGAACCAGTCAGGAGTCTGACTATGCCATACAAGAACATGGCCTCTTACAGGGATATCATTGTCACGGCAGAAATCAAGAAGTTCTCTTGCTGCATCAATTGTAACCTGTGGATTTGTGTCATCTCCGGCTTCAGCCATTGCAATACAAGCATTTTTATCAAGAACATTTTCAGGTTTAAGTTCATTTCCGAAAGTAATGCTGTTATAATGTTTCTTTACGAGGTTTACAGTTGCTTCATTTGAAAGTTCAGATGACATTAAAGCACCGCCGAATTTAAAATAAGATGAATAAACATCTTTAAGTGAAGGAATATCATCCTGAATCTGATAAGCAGGAGCAGATTTAATTATAAAGTCATCAATACTGATATCAACATTTGCATCTGATGATTCAAAGTAAAGATAGATACCAGTTGCATTTTTCGGAACAGTAAATCTTACATCAGAAATTTCAACCCATTCGCCCTGAGAAACATATGATTTAAGATTGCTGTAATGAGCAGTACCGCTGGCATCAGTATATTCCATACTGAGAGTAACAGTGCTGTACCATTGAGTTTTTACCCATGCACTTACAATATATTCTGAACCTGCATTGAGAATTTCGCCAATATCAAATTGTGGACCATGCCAACTTTTAGTTCTGTTAGTACATAAAAGATAAGAATTACCGCCGTGTGCAGTGCCGTCGTTATTTACAATTTCTACATTACTTTGATTCTGACGTGAAGTAAATCCGTTGGAATCACTCTCAAAATCTTCTGAAACTATGATATCTCCGCTGTTTTCATCAGTGCTTTCAGCAAAAACGTATGCAGGAACTGAACATACAGCCATAGCTACAGCAGACATTCCTGCTATGAATTTCTTTGAATTATTCATTGTAATCATACTCCTTTATAAATATATTTTAATTATTATTTACGAAAAATTAAGTTGTGTTAAACATATTATATAATAAATACTCTTAAAAGTCAATGAATTTTATTTAAGATTAATTATTAGTAAGATGATTTTGGGGATTATATACAATAAATAATTGCAAAAACAGTGATAGTTACAAATAAAAAATTAAGTTAAAAAACTTGACTAAATACTTTAATATCTTTATAATATACTTATGTATGTTATTTAGATTTTTTTGAAAGGAGGACTATTTGTGCAGAACTGGCATTTATTTGGAATGACAGTATTTGAGATATATTATTATTTCTGGTTCTGGTCAATATTTGGCTGGTTTTTTGAAGTTATAGTAAGGACTGTTGAAACAGGCGGCTTTGAAAACAGAGGATTTATGAACGGACCTTATTGTCCTATATATGGGGTGGGTGTAATAGGAATTGTGGTCATACTTACACCTGTAAAAAGCAACTGGTTAATTTTCTGGGCATCAGCAATAATATGTACAGTATTTGAACTTGCTGTGGGGCTTTTGCTTGAAGCACTTTTTCATGCCAAATGGTGGGATTATTCAGAACTTAAATTCAATTACAAAGGATATATATGCCTGAGAAATTTTATATTTTGGGGAGTGGGCTGTCTTGGTGTTGTGAGATTTTGTCAGCCGGCAGTTGCAAAAATGATTTCATATATTCCTTTTACGATTGGAAATGTTGTTTCAATAATACTTACAGTGGTATTTATATATGACCTTGTTGAAAGTGTATGTGAGGTAAGAAATCTTAATAATAAATTAAGTGAACTTGACAGACTTGCAAGGATAATTCATGACAAGTCAATTGCACTTGGAGAAAAAATTTCAGATGAAGTACTCGTACAGAAAGAAAGATATGATAAGCTGAATGAAAAAATTACTGATAATGTTCAGATTCAGAAAGAAAGATGTGAAAAAATCAATGAAAAAGTTTTTGACGAACTTGCAATGACAAAGCTTAAATATGAGCTTCTTATAGAACAAACCAAGAAACAGTCACGTCTTATAAAGGCATTTCCAACAATGAAATCAACAAAATATAATAATATGCTTAAAATAATAAGGGAAAAAATAAGTTCTAAAAAATAATAGACCTCTTGTGAAATTAAATATGAAATAATAAATCAGCAGGTGCAGGCATAAATCTTCCGCCAATGCACGCTCATTGTATCAGTTGATTACTCAACCAAAATGTCTTATGAGGAACATTTGAAATTTATAGAAGAAGT
>CAYRPZ010000032.1:0-17210 GCA_964426275.1 uncultured Ruminococcus sp.
TTATATATAGTCAATATATGATTTTTTCAGTCCGCAACCGCAAAAATTTGTTTCTTTTCAAAAGAAAGTTCTGTCGAGTCATTGACTTTTTGGTCAAAGTGCAGTATAATAAAAATAAGTATTATGTTTTATCAGGAATGTTGAAAAAACTGAAGAACTGCAAAGAATAATCTTGTAAAATAAAAAAATATGCGTAAACAATTTATATACATGAGTTGAATCATTCAGATAAATATAGTGGCGGGGGTTATTATGAGAAAATTTTTGAAGAATAATATTCTTTAAATATTTAATACAATTTATGAAGCACATAAAATAATCAGGAATTTTATAAAGACAAATGAATATGAAAATGCAGGAACACTTCTTGGTGATTGCTGTGATTCTGCTGCTCGTATCGGAATAATAATTGAAAATTCAGAAGGCAAAGGATTTGTAACTGTCGGTATTCTTGCAGAATACTGCAAATATGCACAACAGATTTCCATGAGCGTTTCCGACAAATGCAGCGGCAGTGAAATAAAGAGAACACTTGACAAATTGCTTAATAAAGCTGAAAAAAGTGTAAAAAATGATATAAAGGTTAAGTTGGAGATTGTTTTTGCACCATATAAAGCAAGTATGTGGGATTCACTTGAAAGTGTATGGAAAGCAGCAGATGAAGATCCGGATTGCAATGCATATGTAGTTCCGATTCCATACTATGACAGAAATTCTGACCATTCGTTTGGCGAATTCCATTATGAGGGTAATCAGTTTCCTGAATATGTTTCGGTTGTGCATTATGATGCATATAACTTTGAAGCCCGCAGACCTGATAAGATATATATTCATAATCCGTATGACAACTGTAACTATGTTACAAGTGTTGCACCAAGATTCTATTCAAGTGAATTGAAGAAGTATACAGATGAACTGGTTTATATTCCGTATTTTGTCATTGACGAGCCTGACCCTGAAAATGAAGAAACATTGAAACGTAACTTAAATTTCATAATTGTTCCGGGAGTAATAAATGCTGATAAGGTTATTGTTCAGTCAGAAGCTATGAAGCAGGTATACATGAAAGTTTTGCTAAGGCATATGGGCGATACGCCTGAAAACAGAAAACTGCTTGAGAATAAAATATCGGGAAAAGGTTCTCCTAAGTTTGAAAAACTGAAGAACACAAGCATAGATGATATTAAAATCCCTGAATCATGGAAAAAAATTATTTATAAACAAAATGGCGAACGCAAAAAGGTGATTTTTTACAATACAAGTATTGCGGCGCTTTTAGAACATGATTATAAAATGATTGAGAAGATATGTAATGTTTTGAATGTTTTTCTTAAAAATAAAGATGAAGTGGTTCTTTTATGGCGTCCGCATCCGCTTATGAGGGCAACAATACAATCAATGCGGCCTCATTTGCAGGAAAATTATGAAAGTATTTTAAATCAATATATTGCAGGCGGCTGGGGTATATATGATGATACATCTGATTTAGAAAGAGCTATTTTGATTAGCGATGCTTATTATGGTGACTCAAGTTCAGTGGTTCAGCTTTACCGGACAACGAATAAGCCTGTAATGATACAGAATGTAGATGTTATGGAGGAAAAATATATTATTGATTAGTCGTAAGTATCCTTGCCAAGGAAAAACTCTTAAAAATGCACAGCAGCTCTCGTAAACACGTTGTTTGCGAGAGCTTTTCATTATAAACAGACAAAGCAGTTGTATTATCAGATAACTGCTTTTTTTATAAAATAAAAAATTTTTTTAAAAATAATGCAACTTTTTTGATATTTGCAAAGTTATTATATATATAAGGGAAATTTTTATTTATTATTTATTATAAGGAGGAAAATTTATGAGCAAAACAGCAATGAAAATGTTATCAGCAATAATTGCACTTTCATGTGCAGGAACATCGGCAATGTTTACCGTGTCAGCTGATACCGGAAATGAAGTTTTAAGCGGGGTGCATGCAGGAACAGAGTCCACTGAAATTATCTATGGTGATGCAAACTGTGACAGTGATGTTGATGTCCGTGACCTGACAGCAGTTAAAAAGCATATTTTAAAACTTTCGGCACTCTCTGAAAAAGGCATCGAAAACTGTGATTTTTTCGGTGACGGAGAAATAACAGTTAAAAGTCTTGGACAGATGTGTAAATATTTCACAAAGGTTATCGATAAACTGGAGTTTATTGGTGAACAGGAAACAGCTGTGAATTTTTCAGTAGCATATGCAGGATATCCGGCGTGTGACTTTGAGGGCATAAAAGTTTATAAATCGGCTGAGGAACTGCATAAGGATTTCACATCAGAGGACTTTGAAAAATATGATGAAAAATATTTCAGTGAAAATGTTCTTTGCATAAAGTCTATATATGTAAATTCAGCATTTGATGAAATGATTGTTGATACTGTTGAAAAAGATGCAGACGGAAACTTTATAGTAAATGTGCTTGAGATATTCAATGAGGCTATACATACAGATGAGGTAATGCTTGGATATACTGTATGCATGGAAATTTCCGCTGATGAATACACCGGTCAGGATTTTGAGATTAAAATGAGTGAAAAAACAGGTGCAGCAGACTATAATTTTGCAATAAGTGATTATGCAATGGGTTGTGGTGATGATTCTGCTATATGCACTACATATGAAGAATTTTGTGCATTTATAGATGAAAATTATAGTCCATGGCCTGAATTTGTGGAGTCAGAAACTCTTGCAATGTATGATGAGAAATTTTTTAAAGACAATGTGCTTTTCATAAGCGGATACAGCAAGAATTTTGGAATGATGCAGCCAGCTTTTGATTATATTTCTGTAACAGATGAAGAAATTACTCTCGGAATGATAAGGGATTACAGTCAGGAATATGCGGTGGAAGACCTTAATGGCTGCATGGTAAGTTTTTACATGAGCAAAGATGAATATAAAGGTCAGAAATTTACTGTTAAGTCAAAGAATATAAATCAGAATGATGAGATGGACTATTATTTCAATACAACCAACTATTCAGCAGATGAACCCGATAGTAATATTGCCCCTGTAATCTGCACAACATATGAAGAACTGACTGCATATATAGATGAATATATATCCGCAAATCCGAATACACTTCAGGATAGTATTGCTGAATTGCCAAAAATATATGATGAAGAATTTTTTGAAGAATATGTTTTATGTGTCGGCAGAGAAGAAATTACAACAGGAAAAAGAGAAATTAATTTCAATTCAATAGAATATGTTGGTGATAGTATAATTCTTATGTGCGATAGAGATAAGACCGTTAAACAAGAGGAATATAAGAGCTGTTTTGTATCGGTGGCAATTTCAAAGGATACATATAAGGGACAGAAAGATTTCAGAATAGGCTTTACAGATGAAACTAATACAGAAGATAAACCGAATACTGAAAATGCAAATACGAAAAATCCATTTATAATAAGAAAAACAAATCACAGTGGTTTTGATTTATTTGAATTTGAAAATGCGAATAAACCAATTGTAATAACTTCATATCAGGAATTTATGGAATATACAGATTCATTTGAAGTAAGGGTTTATTTAACAGACGATGAAGTTACAGATGTTTCAATATCACTTGCAGAAAATTTGATTGAAAAGTATGATGCAGAATTTTTTGAAAACAATGTTCTTTTTGTAGAGGCTGTAAATGGTGATGTTAGCATTATGGCTGAAAATTCGATAACAAAAGATGAAAACGGAAACTTTATTCTGAATGTTGAATACAGTGATGTTATTACAACAGACCCTGTAGTTTGTTTTGTGGGATTTGAACTTGATAAATCAGAATATGACAATCAGACTTTTACAATAAAATGTAAAGAAGAAAAAGAAATACAGCAAGAGCCTGCAATTTATGATTTTGTTTCAGTTATGACAGGATATAATTCAGATTTGGAATTTAATTATGGTGAAAATTCAAGAAAAGATGCATACACATCAGCAGAAGAATTTCTTGCAGATTATCCCGGAATGACACAATATAATGAAGAATTTTTCAAATATAATGTGCTTTATATGACTACACAGCTTTTGCCGTCAGGAAGTATAACAGTTGCAGGAAAATCTGTTGAAAAAGATGAAAACGGCAATTTTATACTCAATATATATGAGGTAGGGCCGATGACACAGACTTGTAATATGAGTGGCTGTATTGTAGGTTTTAGAGTTCCACGTTCTGAATATAATGGTCAGACACTGGAGAAAGTTGTTCATAATACTGCTGTTTATGAATATTATGACGAGGCTTATAATGGAGAAACTGAGGGCGAAATGGTTTCGGGAGACCTTATAAATACAGATGATTATGTAAATGTAATGGTGGATGATAATTTAGTAACTGTTTACAATTCAGAAACTTTAACATCATTTGATGAGCTGAAAGATATGTTAAATGAAAATGCTGATGAAACTGAAAAATCCGCACTCCTTGAGAAATATAATGAAGAATTTTTCAAGAGTTATGATATTGCAGTTGTAAAATTTGCAAGTATTGCGGGTGAAGACTATCTTGCAGAAAATGCCTCAGTAATCGGCGGTTATTATAATTATGATGGCAGCGGTTATTATGCCAATGTTCAGATTGGTACAACACCATTTAGTGGCGATAAGGTACAGGATAACTGCATAATTCTTAAATTTGCAAAGGAAGATAATGTAAAGGCAGTCAACGTTGAATTTTGTCCGATATGTATTGATTAAAAATTTATGAAAATAGGTCTTGAAAAATATTACACTATACTATATAATAGATATAATAAAATTTATAACGGAGGACTTTCTTTATGAATGAAGGAACGGAAAAGATAAAAGCACTTATCAGCAGTGATAAAATTAAAGTTGTAAGTTTTGATGTTTTCGACACACTTGTTTTAAGACCCTTTTTCAGACCTGAAGATTTATTTGTCATAATGTGCAATGATTTCAGAAAACTTGAGCCTGAACATAAACATGATTTTACTGTATTAAGAATGGCAGCTGAAAAGTCGGCAAGAACAGATTCAGAAAATGGTGAAGTTACACTTGATGAAATTTATGCTGAGATGTGTGAAAATTATGGCATTGACAAGGAAATAGCCGATAAAATGAAAAATACTGAAATTGCCCTTGAAATTCAGGGCTGTTATGCAAGAAAATCAGCTAAAGTTCTTTTTGATACGGCAGTTCAGAGCAGAAAGAAAATTGTAATTTCAGAGGATATGTATTTTCCCGAAGATATTATTGAGAAGATAATTTCAAAGAACGGATACAAGGGATATGATAAAATATTTGTTTCATGCACCTTGAATAAAAGCAAGCATACAGGAAGTATGTATCATCATATAATGGAAACTTATAAAATTGATGCAGATGAAATTCTTCATATCGGAAATGACTATGAATCAGATATTGAAAAGCCGAGAAATCTTGGAATTGAATGCTGTTATATGCCTGCACCGAGAGAACTTGTAAAGAGTGCGGTTCTTTCATCAACCGATGAAAAGCAGTATTTTGAGGCAAGATGCAATATTATGGCATTTGCCAACAGCTATTTTGATGACCCTTTCAGGAGAGGCTTTAATGAAGATATACTTGCAAAGCGTCAGACAGATGACGGTCTTGCTGAAAAAATAAATGCAATTCTTCCTGTGGGAAGCAAGAAAAGAAAAATTGTTCATAAAATTTTCGGAAAATAATTATTGTACATATATTGAAATGAAAAAGGGGCTTTTATTTAAAAGTTCCTTTTTTATTTCTATAAAATAAAAAAAAAGACGGCTTTTATAATATATATGCGAAAATATCGTTAATAATTGTCAAAATTTCTAAATAGATTATATAGTATTTATATAATTTATATAATTGCAATTTAAGTAATAGAATGATATAATATTATTAGAGTAGTGTGTGGAAAATTTGCTCTTATTTGTTACTTTATAAAATTCGGAGGTGGTCTAATGAAATTTTCCTACAAGGCTAAAGATGCTCAGGGCAATGCACGAAACGGCTCAATTAATGCAGCAAATGAAAAAGAATTAAATGAAAAACTTCGTGAAAAAGGTCTGAAACTCGTTAGCGTTAAGGAAGTCGATTCATCAGAATCAAAAAAACTGCACAAATTCAATACCAAGGAACTTGCTTTTAACTGTAGACAGATGAGCGCCATGATGTCGGCCGGTCTTACTCTCGTTAAAACACTTGATATTCTGTGCAAGGAACAGACGTCAGATGCCGCAAAGGATATATGGCGTGACATCTATGAAAATGTTCAGAAAGGTGAGTCTTTTTCACAGGCTCTTGAACAGCAGCACGGGTGCTTTCCGCAGTTCCTTATAAGTATGGTTTCCGCCGGTGAATCAAGCGGTTCGCTTGATGTAATCATGCAGAGAATGTCCGACCATTATGCAAAGGAAAACAGAATGAATAACAAAATCAAGGGTGCTATGATTTATCCGATAGTTCTGCTTGTACTTTGTATAGTAATTGTAATAGGTATGTTTACTTTCATCATGCCTATGTTCAGGGATATGTTTACAGACCCTGATGCTATTCCCGCAATGACACAGTTTATGTTCGGAGTCAGTGACTTTATCAAAGCAAGATGGTATGTTCTCGTTGCAGTTGTTGCAATACTTGTTTTTGGTTTTATGTATGCAATGAAACTTCCTTCATTCAGATATAAAATTGACAGGCTTATAATAAAAGGTCCCGGATTCGGTCCTCTTGTTATGCAGATTTATACAGGTCGTTTTGCAAGAACATTGTCTTCACTTTACTCAAGCGGTATTCCAATGGTTGAGTGCCTTCAGAGGTCATCTGCAATTCTTGGAAACAGTTTTATTGACAGTAAATTTGAAAATGTAATTTCAGAAGTAAAACAGGGTGAACCACTTTCAGCTTCTATTCAGAGAACTGAAATATTCGATTCAATGTTCTGCTCAATTATTTATGTCGGTGAGGAATCAGGTGCTCTTGATGATATTCTTGACAAGACATCTGATTACTATGAAGAAGAATCAGATTCAGCTATACAGCGTCTTATCGGTATCATGGAACCTGCAATGATTGTTGTTCTCGGTATCATGGTAGGTTGTATCGTAGCGGCTGTTCTTCCTGCACTTTACGCATCAATGGATGGTATTGAATAAAAAAAGAGAGGTGTATATTTAAATGTTATCTTTTGATATTACAGATAAAAACGTCAGAATTATTAAAGGTATTGAAAATAACGGAACAATTAAAATTTCCAAGGCTGCAAACATCAAAATTGACAAGGAATTTATTATTAATGGCAGTGTTAAAAATGTAAATGAACTTGGTCTTCTTATTCAGAAAACACTCCTTATGAATAAAATGAGCGAAAAGGAAGCTGTTCTGAGTATTTCTTCAAACTATACAATATTTAAAGAAATTACCGTTCCGAAAGTAAAAGACAGCGAATTTCCAAAACAGGTAAAGCTGGAAATGCAGAAGTCTGTAGGCATTGACGATACATATGCCGTTTCCTATATTATAGTAGGAAGTGCAAAGGACGCTCAGGGAAATGAAATCAAGGAAGGAAATGCTTCCGTTGTAACAGTCCTTGCTACTGCCTGTCCGCAGGAACTTATCGATTCCTATAAGGAAGTATTCAGCTTCCTCGATATTCAGCTTAAATCAGTAATGATTGGCTGTAACTGTATTACAAAGCTTCTCCTTTCCGACCCGAAAGTAAAGGAAAAAATGCCTTTGCTCGCTGTTCAGGTAGATGAAAACTTTATTAACCTTAATATCTATGAGGACAACAAGCTTACATTCTCAAGATTTGCTTCAATTGACCCTGCGGATTATAATAATTCAAAGAATTATGTTGTCGAAGCTGTAAATGAAAATGTTTTCAGAATGTTACAGTTTCAGAAGAACAGAAATCCTGAAAAACTTATCGACAATATCATATTCTATGGCGATACAAGAAATTATGACAAGCTGATTTCTAACTTTGATGATATGGAAACTTCAATTATTAAAGTTCCACCGCATATCAAAGGCTATGAAAATCTTGAATTTTCTGAATATGCAAATGCAATCGGTGCTCTGTTCAAGAGAAATAAGGATACTGAAAAAGTAAACCTTCTTGAATCAGGCGGTACAGCATCTATTATTAATGATAAAATAAAGTCTGACAGCTCATTCAAGGGAATGATGGTTGCTGCTCTTGTTGCAAGCTTTGTTGTAATGGGGGCTATAACAGGAGTTCTCAAGGGTGTAAATTCAGGTATCAAAAATGATATAAAGAAACAGCAGGATTATATCAATTCTGATACAACTATTTCAGACCTTGCAAAATATGATGACAGAAATGTCAAGCTCGATAATGTACGCAACTATAAAAATATGGCTTATCAGGCAGATAATGCATATAAATCAAAGCCTGTTCTTAATCAGGAAGCTATAACAAAAATAAATGATATTTTTGCTGAAGCCTGCACTGAACTCGGAGTTGCGGCGTATATTGACAATACCAATTATTCCGATGGTATGTTCGGCATGAAAGTTGCAGTCGAACATGGCGACCTCCATGAAGCAGAACTTCCTCAGCTGCCTGCACTTTTTGCTCAGAAACTTGCGGAGGACGGATATTTTGCAGGTGTTGAGTACAGCGGTTATAAGATTACAAGTGTTTCAACTGATGTTATAAGCAGTTTGGCAACTGCTCAGGCACCTGCCGATGGTGAAGCTGATGCGGCGGCTGATACACCTGCTGCTGAAGAACAGACTTCCGTTGAAGAAACTCCTGTGGTACAGACTCAGGAAGTTCAGACGTCAATTGTTGAATTTGATATCTATGTTGCACTTAACAGCGGAGATGCCCAGCTCGAAGACCCGATTGATGAAACAGCAGATGCTGATTCAGCAGAAACTGGAGAGGAAGGTAACGAATAATGAAACTTAGTTACAGAGATAAAATTATTGCATTGATATTTTCAGTTGTAGCAATTGTTCTGGTTTTTGTCTTTGCTTTAATCAGACCTACACTCAATGATATTTCTGCAAATAAATCAAAGCGTACACAAGTACAGGCAGAGGCTGATGAGATAAGAGGAAAAATTGAAGATATTCCGAATATTGAAGCAAAAATAATGGACGCATATAATGAAGGCTGTGATATGGCTGATAATTTCTTTGTTATTTCAGAAAGTGATATCGAAACTCTTGATACATATAAAATCGACCAGTTCCTTCAGCCTTATTTCAATGACAATGGAATTACAATTCAGGATAGTGTTACTCTTAATACATCTGAACCGGTTACAATGGAATATTACTACTATACACCAAATGTAGTTACATATCCTATTCTTGAAGCAGCAGACCTTAACGGAACTCTTGCTGATGATATTTACAGCAGAATCGAAAAATCAGCTGTGTTTGCAGAAAAGGAAGTTCAGGAAGTTCAGGGCATGAGTGTTAATTATACGGTAAATGCTTCAAAAGAAGGACTCCTTACATTCCTTGACCAGATTCAGGGTATAAATAAATCAGTTCTTGTAACAGACCTTGAAATTCAAGATTATACATTTGCGGAATTTGACAATGAAAATCCTTATAAAACTTCAGTTTGTAAAATAACTATTAATTTCTATTCAATGCAGAAAGTTTCAAAGCCTGATTTGAGTGATTAACGCTTGACAACATGAAAGGCGGTAAATTATGAAAATTAATAAAGACAGCAGAAATAAGTTAAAAGGTTCTGTACTTTTTACAGTTATTGCTGTTATGATGGTTACGCTTGTGTTTGTTATGTCAGCCCTGACAATTGCCGGGGCGACAAGCAGACGTGCATACAGCGATTACGCAAAAGATCAGACACAGTACACGGCTCGTACTGCTATTGAAGCAACAGTTGAATACCTTAATGAAAACACTGATTTTCAGAATATGGTTGAGAGTATGTCAAAAAACCAAACCAAAGATGTTACTATAGAATTTCCTGCCGCTGCAGAGGGTATTGGTTCAATTGATGTACAAATCAAATGTGAGGGAAAAGATACATCAACAGGAGAGGATATTGTTACTATTACAGCTACTTCAGGAATGCTTAATGATGAAACATCTGTTGTGGCATATATAAGCAAAAAATCACCTGTAATTAATGGCGGAAGCTTTAACAGAGCTATGACTTCAATGGGTGGTTCCAGTATTGGCAACCATACATCAGTATTCGGCGGTACTTCAATAAACGTACTTCCTGATGTTGATGAATACGAAAATGAAAATAAACTTCTGGGAAGTCTGACAAAACTTCAGAACGAAGGTGCTCTTGAAGGTCAGACATTTTCAAATGGTGACCTCTATATAGCTAATAAAACAGAATTTATTTTTGACAATCCACAGGATTCACTTGTTGTATACGGAAATTACTGGGAACAAAACGGTGCAAAGTTTACATCAAATGTTTCTCCCTCAGATGTTACTGACCCAATCCAGTTTCCTTATATTTTTGTATCAGATGCACTTTTCTTTAATGGCGCAGGAAGTAATTCTATAGGTGATTACAGTTCAGATGACAATACATATAATCTTATAAATATATTTTGCAAGAATATTAATGTGTCATCTGTAAGCAAGCAGATAAATGGAAATATTTATGCGTTCGGTACTGACCCCGATTATGACAAAGACGATGATGACAGCTATTATTTTGAAACTGAAGAAATAAATTATACTGACTTTGAAATTGATGGTACTGGTGTGCCTAATGTAATAAGCACATTTTCAGGTGACAGTACACAGCTTCTTGGCTGGGCAGACAAAGTTATGACCGGTTCTGATGGCAATGCTTACTGCGGAGGAAGCGTTTATTCAGCAGGAAGTGTAGTCTTTACCACCGATATTTCAGTAAATAAAAATGTTTATGTAAATCAAGGTGTGTATGCAAAAAGCGGAAGTGGAAAAAATGGCGTTACAGTTGGAACAAATGATGGCACTACAGCCAAAGACGGAGCACTTTATGTAGGCGGAGAGCTTGTTGTTGAAAGTGATTCAGGTCACTATGCATTTCAGGCAAACGGACTTTATGTAAGCAATCTTGATGATATCAGATTTAAAAGTGCAGAATCAAATTTCAACCTCTGGACAGGTACAGAGTATATAAACTATAATGAAGCAAATAAGAGTGAACTTGCATCAAATCCTAACTTCCATATAATTGATGCCTCTACAAAATGGGAATATCCTGAAGAATATACATATGATAAACTTCTTACAAGCGGAGGCGGATTTGTAACAGACAAGGAAGAAGCAGTATCAAATTATTATGGTGAACTTACAGACGGTTCAGGAAATAATGGTTTCTATTCAATGCAGACTGCTCCTGCATCAACTAGTAATGTAATTTATGCAGTTGTAAATAATGGCGGTCCAAAACTCAGAACATATACAAAGGTAGCAAGCGGAGGAAACTGCAACTTTAATCCTGATGCTGCATATGACTGGCAGATATTAAGTGATGTATGGGATGGTTCAGGAAATTATAAATATGACCCATCACAGGACAAGCCAGTTTCAGATATTCTTGAAATTACAAGCAACTGTACTCTTGTAGGTTCATTTCCAAATATGAACATTAAGGTCAATCCACCGGCAACTCTTTCAACGATTTCAATTAATTGTGTAAGATTTACTCTTGGAAATGATGCAACACTTGTTGTTGATGATACAAGAGATTCTCAGGGCGTTCCGTTAGCAACAGTAAAATTATTTACAAACACTTATATTGCTCTTAGTGACAGAAGTAAGATTTTAACAAATACATATAAAGATATTCTTGATTCAGGTTCTCTTCTTGATATTAAACAAAATCCTACAAAAGGTAATCTTGATGAAATGAAGTATATTCCTAATATTTATATTTATTGTGATGGTGAAGGAACATTGCCGACTTGGGTAGATGGCATCGGCAATACAACCTGTACTATGAACATAGGCAATAATTCTATGGTTGTAGGTTATATTTATTCACCGGAGGGTAATATAAATAACAATACAACATATAATCTTCAGAGCAATGGAATAAAATATGAGGGTTCAGTTGTAAGTTCAGCTTATACTCAGACTATGGATATTGGTGCTGTAATTGGCAAGGGAGTTTTCTGTCAGAACAATGCTTCTGTTTTCTATGTAAATCCTAATGCTTCAGGAGGCGGAGGCGGAGGCTCAGGAAGTTCCGGTTCATACAGGATTCTTTATTACAATAATGGCTGATAACGGAAAGGAAGTGCATAAATTATGAAAAAAGCAAAAAAGCTTAAAGGTATGACTCTTGTTGAGTGTATAACTGCACTTGCTGTTCTTGCAGTATTTACAACTGCTGTTGCCACAGCGGCATCATCGCTTAGTAAAATTAAAATTACTTCAAATAATGTAATAAAACAGACTTCGTTTCAGGCACCGACAGCAGACAACAGAGATACTGCGGGTTCGGAACTTAAAGCAGAAAATGAGGAAATAATAGTAAAAGTAAGCGGAGTCGGCACAAGAACATTTTATTCAAACAGATATGCTGTAAAGGTTGATGATGACCCCGATGAGGTCGCATCACAGCAGAAAAGTTTATATGATGGTTCAGAACGCAGATTTCAGTTTTATGATCAAATCAGGAAAAATCCGAGTTAACCGATTGGGAGGGATTTAATTGAAAAATAAAGCTAAACTTAAAGGCTTCACTTTGGTTGAGTTAATAGTTGTTGTTGCGATTTTTGGTCTTATAATGACAGCGGCACTTTCAATTATGAAGCCGGTCGGTGACTTGTTTGTAAGTACAAGCAAATATGAAACAGCACGTGCCAATTCTGATAATGTAAGGCAGTATATTGAGGAAAATCTGAAATATGCTGATAAATTTAAAACAGTAGTGGGTACAGATTCATATCCTTCTGATGAAGTTGACAGTTTTATTAATTACTTTGGAAAGACAGTAGGTTCGGGAACTGATATACCTGTTTATGTTATGGAAATTAAAAATGATGTAGCAAATGTCAGCGGTCATCAGGAAGGAAATCTTAATGTAATTGATGCTGCAAGAGGTCAGATTACATTATATAAAGATGGAATACAGCAGAGCAGTTTTGCTGTAAATTATAATATGTACAATGATTATGGCTTTAAAATAAGCCTTTCTCCTACATTCAGCGAAACAAGCCTTTCAGCAAACCTTGATATTTATCATGTTAATAAAACAGATGCAGTATGGTCAGGTACAAACTTTACAATGCCATATGAAACTGATGAGTCGGGCAATGAAGAAACATATTATTCAACTACAGTTTCTTTTTCAATGATGAATATTCATCAGATGGATACAATTACATTTTATCATGATTTGCATGTTACACCGGCTAAACTTATTTCAGAATCAGAGATTCTTCCGGGATGGGAAGTTGATGTTGATTATAACGCAACTGATGATGATAAAGCAAGATTTATAGATATTGTTGATTTAGGCGGAACTTCAGAAAATATCTACTTTATCTATACACTTCCAAAGCATGTAAACCAGTATTCATTAAGCTAACTGCAAATAAAAAAAGCAGTCGGAACGATTGCTCCGACTGCTTTTTACTATGCCAAAGGCTGCTGAAAGAGTGATATATACCAGCTTATAAGTTCATTGCCCCAGAGAGTGCCCAAAACAATGCCGGTTGCAAGATAAGGTCCGAAAGCAAATTTCGATTCTCCTGAACGGTATTTATTAATCATACCGAATACGGCAGCAAGAAGTATTCCGAAAAATGCGGAAACAGCAATTCTTGAAGGACCGATAACAAGACCTGCGGCAGCCATAAGGAATGTATCTCCGAGCTCAATGCCTCGTATTTTTTCACCTGTTTTCTTTTTTATAACAGCACCTGAAATCTCACCGATTATAAAGAATGGAATACTTATGCAAATTCCGCCGATAATACGCTGAATTATTGTCAGGTCATCAGTGAATATTGCAGAGGGTATTGAAAGCAGTGCAATGAGAGCAAGGATTCTTGTATCCATTTCAAGGGTATCCCAGTCCATAAATCCGATTACAATGAGCAGCGAAAAAAGAAGCAGAGTTATAATTGCTCTCGGAGTGGTGTCCATAACAGCAAATACTATAACATAAAGGATACCGTTTAAAGCCTCAACAATCGGATATCTCGGAGAAATTTTCTCACCGCAGTTACGGCATCTTCCTTTAAGGAAAATCCAGCTGAAAAGCGGTATAAGGTCATAGAATTTAATTTTTTCACCACAGGTCATGCAGTGAGAAGAACGCTTTATAAGCGATTCATCATTAGGAAGCCTCAGAATGACAACATTCAGAAAACTTCCTATGCAAATTCCATAAATAAATACAATAGCATAAAAAATTAAATAAAATCGTATGTCCATATATTCCATACTCAGCAACATTATATCGTTCCTCCCAAACAATATTTTGATTTTTTATACTATTATTTTAACATATTATTCAATTCTTGTAAATACAAGAAAAACAATCATTTTAACGGAGGTCTTTTAATGAGAAATATCAGAATAGGTGATTATCTTGTTGAACAAGGACTTATCAACAACCAGCAGCTTGAAGATGTCCTTGAAAAGCAGAAGGAATCACAGGGTCAAAAAAGATTTGGCGAAGTAATCGTTGAACTTGGTTATCTCAGTGAAGTAAGATTTGCACAGGCACTTGCAGGAAAACTTAAAGTTCCATATGTTGACCTTGAAAGAATTGAAGTTAATGAAGATGCAGTTGTAAAAATTCCTGAAGCAATGGCTAAGAAACATACAGTAATTGCCATTGATATAGTAGGCAAGAAACTTACAATTGCAACAGATGACCCTATTAACTTTAATATTCTTGAAGATATCAAGGTTATTACAGGTATGGACAGCACCCCTGTACTCGCAACAAAATCATCAATCAACAAAGCAATAGGCAAACATTATTCAATGCAGAACGTTGATGATGTACTTGAAGATATGTCATCGCTTATAAGTGCTAATTCTGAAGATGAAGAATCAAAAGAAAGAGTTGAATCCGCACCTATTGTAAAACTGGCAAATACAATTATTGAAAACTCATTCAGAGCAGATGCAACCGATATTCATATTGAACCGTTCAAGAATTATACAAGAATACGTATCCGTGTAAACGGAGACCTTATGGAACTTATGAATGTTTCAAGCGTAGTGCAGAATTCACTGGCGACACGTCTTAAGCTTATAAGCGGAATGAATATTGCTGAAAAGAGAGTACCGCAGGACGGACGTTTCACACAGATTGTGGACGGCACAACTCTTGATGTCCGTGTATCTTCAATTCCTACAGTAAACGGAGAAAAGATTGTTATCCGTATTCTTTCAACAGGACAGATTGCCCTCAGAAAGATTACAGACCTTGGTATGTCAGAATATAACTACAATATGTTTGAAAGTATGATTAAATGCCCTCATGGAGTTATTCTTGTAACAGGTCCGACCGGTTCAGGTAAATCAACAACACTTTATGCTACACTCGGAGAAATTGCAAAACCGAATGTAAACGTTGTTACAGTTGAAGACCCTGTCGAAAAGAATATTGAAGGCATCAATCAGGTACAGGTTAATACAAAGGCAGGCATGACATTTGCCGCAGCCCTTCGTTCAATTCTCCGTCAGGACCCTGATATAGTAATGATAGGTGAAATGCGTGACTCTGAAACTGCTGAAATCGGTATCAGAGCTGCTATCACAGGTCACCTTGTTCTTTCAACACTTCATACAAATGATGCCGCATCAACAATCATGCGTCTTGTGGATATGGGTATTGCACCTTATATGGTTTCAACATCACTTATTGGTGTTATAGCACAGCGTCTTGTAAAGGTTCTTTGTCCGTCATGCAAACGTGCAAGAATGGCAGAGCCTGATGAACTTGCACTTATGAAAGTAAATGTTCCTGTACAGATTTATGATGCAGTTGGCTGTCGTGACTGCAATAATACAGGATATAAAGGACGTACTGCTATACATGAAATCATTCACTGTACATCTGGTATTTCAACGCTTATTGCCAATGGTGCAGGCAAAGAGGAAATAGAAAATGCGGCAAGACAGCATGGAACAAGACTTCTCAGAGATAATATTTCTGAACTTGTACAGCAGGGTGTTACATCTATTGATGAACTTGTCAGAGTAACATATTCAGTATAATAAAAGGAGATTAAAAAAATGGAAATGAAACTTGATATTGACAGAGTGCTTGATGAAGTAAGAATGTTAGGGTGTTCAGACCTTCATTTTACAGTAAATATCACACCTATAGTAAGACTTAATGGTGCACTCAGAAAAGTAAGCAAATATCCGGAGATGACAGAGGAAGTAATTGTTGATATCGCAGAACAGATGGTTCCTGACGAACTCAGGGACAGCGTTCATGCACACAAGGATACGGACTTTTCATATACAACAAAAAGAGGTTTCCGTCACAGAGTTAATGTATACCGTCAGAGAAACCATACAGCGATAGCAATAAGACTTCTCAGAAATGATATTCCGACACTGGAAGATTTGTTTCTGCCTCCGATACTTGCTGATTTTTCGATGCGTCCAAGAGGACTTGTGCTTGTAACAGGTCCGACCGGTTCAGGTAAATCAACAACACTTGCAGGCATGATAGATTATGTAAATGTAAATAAATCGGCACATATTATAACGGTAGAAGACCCTATAGAATATGTTCATGAACATAAAAGATGTATGATAAATCAGAGAGAAGTAGGACCTGATGTTCCTGACTTTGCAGCTGCCCTCAGAGCTGCTCTCCGTGAAGACCCTGATGTTATTCTCGTAGGAGAAATGCGTGACTTTGAAACGATTTCAGCAGCCATAACAGCCGCTGAAACAGGACATCTTGTATTTTCAACACTTCATACAACAAGTGCATCGGATACAATCAACCGTATTATAGACGTTTATCCGCAGCATCAGCAGAATCAGATTAGAACTCAGCTTGCGAATGTTCTTGTCGGAGTCATCTCACAGACACTTCTTCCGAAAACAGATGGTTCAGGACGTATTGCGGCACTTGAGGTTCTCAATGTTACAGATGCCTGTGCGGCAATGATTCGTGATAATAAGGTACATCTTATTCAGTCAGCGATTCAGACCGGTAAACAGTTTGGAATGATATGTCTTGACCAGGAACTTGCAA
>CAYRPZ010000033.1:0-16258 GCA_964426275.1 uncultured Ruminococcus sp.
TTATCGGATATCCTGTAATTGTCCGTCCTGCATTTACTCTCGGAGGCACAGGAGGCGGAATTGCAAATAATGAAGCTGAACTTCGTGATATCACAAAGAATGGACTTAGGCTTTCTCCTATTACTCAGGTTCTTATCGAAAAATGTATAAGTGGCTGGAAGGAAATTGAATTTGAAGTTATCCGTGACAGAAAAGGAAATGTAATTACCGTATGTTCAATGGAAAACTTTGACCCTGTAGGTATTCATACAGGAGACAGTATAGTTATTGCTCCTGCCGTTACTCTCACTGACAGGGAATATCAGATGCTCAGAACTGCTGCCATAAATATCATATCAGAGCTTAAAGTCGAGGGAGGCTGTAACTGTCAGTTTGCACTGCACCCTGAAAGCTTTGAATATGCTGTAATCGAAGTAAATCCAAGAGTTTCACGTTCTTCTGCCCTTGCTTCCAAGGCTACAGGATATCCTATTGCAAAGGTTGCCACAAAAATTGCTATCGGATATACTCTTGATGAAATCATAAATCAGGTTACAGGAAAAACGTATGCCTGTTTTGAACCTGCTCTTGACTATGTTGTAATAAAATTTCCAAAATGGGCTTTTGATAAATTTGTATATGCAAAGAGAACTCTCGGCACTCAGATGAAGGCAACAGGAGAAGTTATGGCTATCGGCACAAGCTTTGAACAGGCTATGATGAAAGCTGTACGCTCCATTGAACTCGGCGTAGATTCAATGAACCTTAAAAAGCTTGAATCAGTTTCCACTGAAGATTTGCTCAAAAAACTTGAAACTGTTGATGATGAACGTTCATTTCAGGTTTATGAGGCTCTCAAGCGTGGAATATCAGTTGAACAGCTCCATGAAATGACTATGATTGATGAATGGTTCCTGAATAAGCTTATGAATCTTGTCAATCTGGAAAGATGGCTTGCTGATGGTGAACTGACAATGGAAAAATATGAAACTGCAAAGAATTATGGCTATCTTGATACTACTATTGAGAGAATGTCAGGTCAGAAATGTCCTGCAAGACGCAGAGCCGTATTTAAAATGGTTGATACCTGTGCCGGAGAATTCAAGGCTGAAACTCCTTATTTCTATTCAACATATGATGAGGAAAATGAAGCAAAACAGTTTATTGAGAGAACTGATACAGGCAAAAAGAAAATTATTGTTTTCGGTTCAGGTCCTATAAGAATAGGTCAGGGCATTGAATTTGACTACTGTTCGGTACATTGTGTATGGTCACTTAAAGAGGCAGGATATGAGGCTGTTATCTGCAATAACAATCCTGAAACTGTTTCAACTGACTTTGATACAGGCGACAGACTTTATTTTGACCCTCTCACAAAGGAAGATGTTGAATCAATTATTGAAACTGAAAAGCCGTACGGCGTTGTTGTTCAGTTCGGCGGTCAGACTGCCATAAAGCTTACACGCCATCTTGCTGATATGGGCGTTAATATAATCGGTACTTCCGCTGACAGTATTGATGCTGCTGAGGACAGGGAGCGTTTTGATGAACTTCTTGAAAAATGCGGTATCCCACGCCCCGAAGGATTTACTGTAATGACTGCTGACGAAGCTGTTGAAGTTGCTGAAAAGCTTGGATATCCTGTACTTCTTCGTCCGTCATATGTTCTCGGCGGTCAGAATATGATTATTGCACATTCTGAAAAAGATGTAATTGAATATATGGGCATTATTACAAGCCATATGATTGAAAATCCTGTTCTTATCGACAAGTATATGATGGGTACTGAAGTTGAAGTTGATGCAATCTGTGACGGAAAAGACTTCCTTATCCCCGGTATCATGGAACATATTGAACGTGCAGGCGTACATTCAGGTGACTCTATTTCCGTATATCCTGCACAGACTCTTTCAAATAGAATAAAGAAAACTATTGTTGAATATACAAGAAAGCTTGCTCTTGAACTTAAAGTAATAGGTCTTGTAAATATTCAGTATGTTGTTTATAATAATGAAGTGTATGTTATCGAAGTTAATCCTCGTTCATCAAGAACTGTTCCTTATATAAGCAAGGTAACAAATATACCTATGGTTGATATTGCCACAAAAATTATGCTCGGTGAAACTCTTGAACAGCAGGGATATGGTACAGGTCTTTATCCGTCAGGAGAATATGTTGCAGTTAAAGTGCCGGTATTCAGTTTTGAAAAACTTCATGATGTTGATACAATGCTCGGTCCTGAAATGAAATCGACAGGTGAGTGTCTTGGTATTGCAAAAACTTTTGAAGATGCACTTCTTAAAGGTCTTACGGCAGCCGGATATGACCTTAAAGTTGAAGGCGGTGTGCTTATATCTGTAAGAGATTCAGACAAGCAGGAAATTATTCCGATTGCTGATAAATTCTCTCAGATGGGATTTGAACTCTATGGCACAAGCGGTACTGCAAGTGTGCTTAACAGAAATATGATTGCTACCAACTGTGTAAGAAAAATTTCTGAAGCTGAAAATCCTGAACAGGAAGGAGTTATTTCACTTCTTGAAAGCGGTAAGATACATTATGTTATCTCAACTTCCGCAAAGGGAAGAATGCCTGCACGTGACAGCGTTAAGCTCAGAAGAAAATCTGTTGAACGTTCAATATGCTCTCTTACTGCAATTGATACTGCAAAGGCTCTTGCAAATGTTCTTATGTCAAAACGCAGAATCGGTGATGTTGAACTTATTGATATTACAAAAATATAAGTATCATCACTGAATAATTAAGAAAGTACCGTCCAATTATAAAATGGACGGTATTTCAGAATAAAGATAAATTTATTGAAAGGGTGGTAAAAATGAGATATAAACAGGGTAAATTCAGAATATTGAAAAAGACTGCTGTTGCCGGTCAGATTTACAGCTTTGTGATTGAATGTCCTGAAATTGCTGAAATTGCAAATTCCGGACAGTTTGTTCATATTCTTCCGGAAGGGCGCACTCTCCGCAGACCGATTTCAATATGCGGTATTGATAAGAAAAAAGGTACTCTCAGAATTGTCTTTGAAGTAAGGGGCGACGGAACTGAAGAAATTTCAAGGCTGAATGAAAATGAGCTTATTGATATGATTGCTCCTCTCGGCCATGGATTTGAGATTGACAGTAATTATAAAAAAGTTGTTCTTATAGGCGGTGGCATCGGTACTCCTCCTATGCTTCCTCTTGCTGAAATATACGGTGAAAAGGCTGTTGCGATTACAGGATTTAGAAATGCTTCGGCTATTATTCTCAGCAATGATTTTAAAAATACAGGTGCTGAAAATATTATATGTACTGATGACGGTTCGGCAGGTATTCACGGTCTTGTTACAAAACCGCTTGAAGATATCCTTGCAAAAGATAAGATTGACTGCATCTATGCTTGTGGTCCAAAACCTATGCTTAAAGCTGTTTCTGAAATGGCTGAAAGTAAAGATATACCATGTCAGGTATCACTTGAGGAACGTATGGGCTGTGGAATAGGTGCTTGTCTTGTATGTGCCTGCAAAACAAAAACTGAGGATGGTAAGGAATATATGTCCCATGTTTGTCTGCATGGTCCTGTATTTGATTCAAAGGAGGTTGTGTGGTAATGGCTGATTTATCTGTAAATATTGCAGGTATTGAATTTAAAAATCCTGTTATTCCTGCTTCCGGTGTATTCGGATACGGCAGGGAATATGAAAATTTCTATCCGCTTTCAAAACTTGGCGGAATTGCTGTAAAAGGAACTACAATTACTCCGCGTGATGGAAATCCATCTCCGAGAATTGCTGAAACCCCGTCAGGTATGCTTAATTCAGTAGGGCTTCAGAATCCCGGAATTGATACACTTATCAGCTTTGAACTTCCTAATCTTATGAAAAAGAATACTGTTGTAATTGCAAATATTGCAGGTTCTTCAGCTGAGGAATATGTCGAAATTGCCAGCAAACTGGATAGGACAGATGTTCATATGATTGAACTGAATATATCATGCCCGAATGTAAAACAGGGCGGTGCGGCTTTTGGCACATCATGTGACTCTGCGGCTGATATAACCAAAAGAGTAAGACAGGCTACCGGAAAGCCTTTGATTGTAAAGCTTTCTCCGAATGTTACAAGTATTGCAGATATTGCAAAGGCTGTTGAGTCTGAGGGCGCTGATGCTGTATCCCTTATCAATACACTTCTTGGTATGCGTATCGATATCAATACACGCCGTCCGGTACTTAAAAATAATGTTGGCGGTATGTCAGGTCCGGCAGTTTTCCCGATTGCTGTAAGAATGGTATGGCAGGTTGCCAACGCCGTTAAAATTCCTGTAATCGGTATGGGAGGAATTGACAGCGGAAAAGCTGCTGTTGAAATGATGATGGCAGGAGCATCTGCGGTTCAGGTTGGTGCGGCTGTATTCTCAAATCCATATGCTCCGCTTGATATTATTGACGGAATTAATGATTTCCTTGACAGTAAAAATATTGCAAGTGTCAGGGATATTATCGGTACTGTTAATCCATGGTAGCAGGTTGAATAATATGAAAATAATGGCTGTTGATTTTGGAGATGCAAGAACAGGTATTGCCATATGCGACAAATCAGAAATGCTTGCATCTCCTGCCGGAGTAATTCATGAATATAATTTTGACCGGTGTATTGAAAAAGTTACACATAAGGCATCTGAACTTGGTGCTGAATTAATAGTTGTGGGATATCCTAAAAATATGAATGGCACAGCAGGGGAGAGGGCAGAAAAATGCAGTCTTTTTGCTGAAAAGCTCTCTGAAATTTCAGGGATAAAAACTCAGCTCTGGGATGAACGATGTACAACTGTTTCAGCACATAATTATCTTAATCAGACCAATACAAGAGGTAAAAAAAGAAAAGATGTTGTTGATGAGGTTGCAGCTGTGATAATACTTGAGAGCTATATGGGATACAGAAAAAACTGTATAAGAACCGGACTGTAAAATTTCCTTAAATTACCTTGTTGCATTCTGAAAGTTATGGCATAAAATCTATTAAGAAGTATAATGCCGTCAGGCCTGCCGGAGGTGGCAGACTGCAAAAATCAGTATGCCCATAGAAAAGCTTTCGGCCTGCGACGGAACTTTATTGCTTTTTATATAGATTTGCAGAGTATTTTTCTGATACTCTGCATTTTTATTTTTATATGTAATTTTCTGCAAGAATTTTTATTCCGATAATTATAAGCACTGCACCACCTGCAATCTGTGCTTTTGAACTGAATATGCTTCCGAATTTCCTGCCTGTCAGTACTCCCGTTACAGTACATATAAATGCGGTAAGAGCGATAACGGCACAGGAGGGAACTATATCAGCACCGACCGCCGAAAGGCTTACTCCTGATGCAAGTGCATCAATGCTTACCAAAAGTCCCTGTATCATTATCATTCCTGCTGTTATTCTGTCATTATTTATATCTTCATGGTCATGTTCATGAAATACTTCAATTATCATTTTTATTCCTATAAATGAAAGGAGGACGAATGCAATTATATTTCCGAAATTTTTTACAAAGGATATAAATGACATTCCTGCCATAAATCCCAGTGCGGGCATAATTCCCTGAAATATTCCGAATACTGCACCTATAAACAAGGTTTTTAAAATTCCGCATTTTCGGTCAGTCATGCCGTTTGTAACTGCCACTGCAAATGCATCTGCTGAAAGTCCGAATGAAAGCAATATAAGGTCTGCTATGTTCATATAATATCTCCCGTCGGATTTTAGCGGTAAACCGCCACAGGCAATTCGTTTCTTTGTTAGTTGAATTCTTTTCGGTTTCATTTTTAATTATTTCTGCAATAACTTCGGTTTCATTTCACTTAACAAAAGCTCTTTTAACTGCTAAATTCTTTTAGAAAGCAATTCAGAATACTGTCTTCTGAAATCCTCAAATTTATCATTGTCAATTGCGTCCCTTATTTTTTCAGCAAGAGTATTATAGAAATAAAGATTATGCATTACAGCAAGCCTTCCTGCCAGCATTTCCTGTGCCTTGAAAAGATGTCTGATATATGCTCTTGAAAAGTTTCTGCACACAGGACAGTCACATTCTTCATCAATCGGTCTGCTGTCTGTTTCATAGCATTTATTTGTAAGGTGCATTATACCGCTCCATGTGAATACAGTTGCATGACGTGCATTTCTGCTCGGCATTACACAGTCAAACATATCTACACCTCTTGCAACAGCTTCAATGATATTTGACGGTGTACCAACCCCCATAAGATATCTCGGCTTATTTACAGGCATATACGGCTCTACAATATCAATTATTCTATACATCTCCTCAGTGGGCTCACCGACCGCAAGACCGCCTATTGCATATCCGTCAAGGTCAAGCTTTACGATTTCCTCCATATGCTTTATACGCAAATCATCAAATGTACAGCCCTGATTTATACCGAAAAGCATCTGATGTTTATTTATTGTATCGGGGAGTGAATTAAGCCTTGCCATTTCTTTTTTACATCTTTCAAGCCATCTTACAGTGCGTTCACAGGAATTTTCAGCATATTCATGTGTTGCAGGATTTTCAACACATTCATCAAATGCCATAGCAATGGTTGAGGCAAGATTTGACTGTATCTGCATACTTTCTTCAGGTCCCATAAAAATTTTTCTGCCGTCAATATGAGAGGAAAAATATACACCTTCTTCTTTAATTTTACGCAGTTTAGCAAGAGAAAATACCTGAAATCCTCCGCTGTCTGTAAGAATAGGTCTGTGCCAGTTCATAAATTTATGAAGCCCGCCCATTTCCTTTATAACTTTGTCGTTAGGTCTTAAATGCAGATGATATGTGTTGCAGAGTTCAACCTGACATTTTAAGTTTTCAAGGTCGGGCGATGATATACCGCCTTTTATAGCTGCTGCTGTACCTACATTCATAAAGCATGGAGTCTGGACAGTTCCGTGAACTGTTTCAAGAGTACCTCTCCTTGCTCTGCCGTTTTTTTTCAATAATATAAACATATTTGAATTAACCCTCCTGAAAATTAAAGTATTATCATACAATCCCCAAAGCTGAAAAATCTGTATTTTTCCTCAACAGCGGTTTTATATGCATTCATAGTATTGTCATATCCTGCAAATGCTGACACAAGCATTATCAGTGTACTTTCGGGGAGATGAAAATTTGTTATAAGTCCGTCAATGACCTTGAATTCATATCCCGGATATATGAAAATATCCGTATACCCATCACATTCATGTATGCTCTCATAGAAATTGCCGGCACTTTCAAGAGTTCTGCATGATGTTGTGCCGACTGCTATGACACGTCCGCCCTCAGATTTTGTCTTATTGATAAGGTCAGCGGTTTCCTGCGGTATATGGTAATGTTCGCTGTGCATTTTATGGTCTGTAATCTCATCTTCTTTTACAGGTCTGAATGTTCCAAGTCCCACATGAAGCGTTACATATGCGATATTGACACCCATTTTTTTTATATCCTCAAGCATTTCTTTTGTGAAATGAAGTCCTGCCGTAGGTGCTGCTGCTGAACCAAGTTCCCTTGAATATACTGTCTGATAACGTTCATTATCCTCAAGCTTTTTGGTTATATACGGAGGCAATGGCATATGACCTATTTTTTCAAGCACGGGGAATATGCTCTCACCTTCGTAGAAAAATCTGGCAATTCTGTTGCCGTCCTCCTTTATCTCAGTTATTTCAGCTTCAAGCATACCGTTTCCGAATATAAATTTTGTGCCAACTTTAGCCTTTTTGCCCGGACGGCATAATATTTCCCATATATCCTTTCCGCACTGTTCAAGCATAAGAAATTCGATAAAAGTTCCGTTATCCTTTTTTTCTCCATAAAGACGGGCAGGAATTACCCTTGAATCATTAAGCACAAGTAAATCACCTTCTTTAAGATAACTGCATAAATTATAGAAATAGTCATGTTTTACTTCACCGCTCAATCGTGGAAGATACATCATTCTTGAATGGTTCCTTGGTTCAGCAGGAGTCTGTGCTATAAGCTCCTGAGGAAGTTCATAATAAAATTCTGATTTTTTCATATGTTTTCTCCAATCCGTATTTTTTTTGAAAAATCTGTTGACAATAATATAATAACATGATATTATTATAAAAGATAGAGGTGCGGATAAGATTAGTAACTGTATAAAAGGACTGCCGGTCCGTATTGATTTAAGTTTTGATTTTAATATAATTGAAATGTAAATTATTGATTATACAGTGAAATGCAAATCCGCCGAAGAAAACATTCCGGCAAAATGTTTTCTGGTTATATGCTCAACAGGCATATAACTGTCATCATTCATTATGATGGAGAGCTATCGGCATATACTTTTTCTGCATATGTCAATATTTCTATTATAATGTCTGATGAGCTGGTTTTCAACCAGTTTTTTTAATATTTTCAAAAAAATTTTTAAAGGAGTTTTTTTATGAAACAGTTTAATGTCGGAATTATCGGTGCTACAGGTATGGTAGGACAGCGTTTTGCAACACTTCTTGAAAATCATCCATGGTTTAATGTAAAGGTTCTTGCAGCTTCGCCACGTTCAGCAGGTAAAACTTATGAGGAAGCAGCAGGCAGAAAATGGGCTATGACAGTTCCTATGCCTGAATCTATGAAGAATATGATTATTATGGACGCAACTGCTGATATAGAAAAAATCGCTTCAATGGTTGATTTCGTATTCTGTGCAGTTGATATGAAAAAAGATGAGATAAAGGCTCTTGAGGAAGCTTATGCAAAGGCTGAATGTCCTGTTGTATCAAATAACTCTGCAAACCGCTTTACTCCTGATGTTCCTATGGTCGTTCCGGAAATTAATCCTGAACATATCGAAATTATAAAGGCACAGCGTGAAAGACTTGGTACAAAGCGTGGATTTATAGCTGTTAAATCAAATTGCTCAATTCAGAGCTATGTTCCTGCTCTCCACCCACTCAAGGAAAAATTCGGTATAACAAAGGTTCTTGCCTGTACATATCAGGCTATCTCAGGTGCCGGCAAAACTTTTGAAACATGGCCTGAAATGGTTGATAATCTTATTCCTTATATCGGCGGTGAAGAAGAAAAATCTGAACAGGAACCGCTTAAAGTATGGGGCAGGATTGAAGGCAATGAAATTGTAAAGGCATCTGTTCCTGCAATTACTACACAGTGCCTCAGAGTGCCTGTTTCAGATGGTCATACTGCTGCTGTATTCGTATCATTTGAAAAGAAACCTTCAAAGGAGGAAATTCTTCAGCTCTGGAAGGATTTCAAGGGTGTTCCTCAGGAACTGGAACTTCCTTCAGCTCCGAAACAGTTTATTCATTACTTTGAGGAAGATAATCGTCCACAGGCTAATCTTGACAGAAATCTTGAAAAAGGTATGGCTGTTTCAACCGGAAGACTTCGTGAAGATACTCAGTATGACTATAAATTTGTATGCCTTTCACATAACACTCTCAGGGGTGCAGCAGGTGGTGGTGTGCTTCTTGCTGAACTTCTTGCAGCAAAGGGCTATTTTGATTAATTTATACTATGATTGGATATATTCTGTTCATGTATAACGTCATATGAATGCAAATAAAAATATAATATCAGAAAGGAGTTTTTCTGCCTTATGAAAAAAACTATTTTTACCGGTGCAGGTGTTGCTATCGTTACTCCTATGAATCCTGACGGCTCTATCAATTATGACAAACTCGGGGAAAATATTGATTTCCAGATTGAAAACGGCACTGATGCAATTATTATATGCGGTACTACAGGTGAATCATCTACTATGACCGATGAGGAGCATATTGAATGCATCCGTTATGCTGTCGAAAAAACCGCAAAAAGAGTGCCTGTCATTGCAGGTACAGGAAGCAATGATACAAAATATGCTGTTGAGCTCTCACAGACTGCTGAAAAGCTTGGTGCAGATGCTGTGCTTTCAGTAACACCTTACTATAACAAAACTTCTCAGCATGGTCTTGTTGTTCATTTCAATACAATTGCTGACAATATAGGAATACCTGTTATCCTCTATAATGTTCCGAGCAGAACAGGCGTAAATATTTCAGTCGATACTTGTGCAAAGCTTGCTGAAAACAAGAATATTGTTGCTGTAAAAGAAGCAAGCGGAAATATTGGTCAGGTTGCTAAAATTGCCGCTGCCTGCGGTGACAGGCTTGATATCTACAGTGGAAATGATGACCAGATTGTTCCGATTATGTCACTTGGAGGAAAAGGTGTTATATCCGTTCTTTCAAATGTTATCCCAAAAGAAACCCATATGATAGCTCAGCTTTGTCTTGAAAATAATTTTATTGAGGCATCAAAGCTTCAGCTTGAATATCTTGAACTTATCAATAATCTGTTTATTGATGTAAATCCTGTTCCTGTAAAAGAGGCTATGAACCTTATGGGAATGAATGCAGGGGAATGCCGTATGCCTCTTGTCAGAATGACTGATGCAAATATTGAAACTCTCAGAAAATCACTTGCAAAATACGGACTTTTAAAATAATCTGAGTGCAATTAAAAATATAAACTGCGGACGATTTCATAAAAGGGAATTGTCCGCTTTTAAAAAATATAATTTTTCAGGAAGTGAATTTTTATTATGACTAAAATTGCCATATGCGGTGCTAACGGAAAAATGGGAAAAACTATTTACAGATGTGTTGCAGAGCGTGATGACTGTGAAATTATCGCCGGAATTGATATTAATACAGATAAATATGCTGATTTTCCGATTTTTGAAAAGCCTTTTGATATGCCCGAAAAGCCTGATGTAATCATCGATTATTCACACCCGTCAACTCTTACTTCATTGCTTGAATACTGTCTTTCAACAGGTACTCCTGTAGTGCTTGCAACAACAGGTTACAGTGAAGAACAGATTGCAGAAATTAAAAAATCTTCACAGCAGATACCGGTTTTCTTTTCATGGAATATGTCACTTGGCATAAATCTGCTTGTAGAACTTGCAAAGAAAGCTGCTGAAGTCCTTGGAAATCAGTTTGATATTGAAATCATTGAAAAACATCATAATCAGAAAATTGATGCTCCAAGCGGTACTGCGCTTATGATTGCAAATGCTGTCAATGAAACTCTTGATAATAAGCATAGCTATATGTATGACAGACATTCCCAGAGAAAAAAGCGTGATAAGAATGAAATTGGTATTCATGCTGTAAGAGGCGGAACAATTGTCGGTGAACATGAAGTAATTTTTGCAGGTACTGATGAAGTCATTACTCTTTCTCATTCAGCAGCGTCAAAGACTGTATTTGCAGTAGGTTCAATCAATGCGGCTGTATTTATAAAAGGTAAATCAGCCGGCATTTATGATATGTCTGCTCTTATATAGAGAATCCGGTTCTGTAAAGAATGACCATTTTATGTTGTTATAAAAAGGGATACTCTGAAAAAAGAGTATCCCTTTAATTATTATATTATGAGAAATTATATACAACAGATTAAGCCTTGCCAACTGAACCAAAGAGTTCCATTTTTTCCTTAACTGTAGCCTTGATAGCTTCTGCACCCGGAGCAAGAAGTTTTCTTGGGTCGAAGCCCTTGCCCTGCTGGTCTTTGCCTGCTTCAATGTATTCTCTTGTAGCAGCCTGGAATGCAAGCTGACATTCTGTATTTACATTGATTTTTGCAACACCGAGAGAAATTGCTTTCTTAATCATGTCTTCAGGAATACCTGTACCGCCATGGAGTACGAGAGGCATATCGCCTACCTTTTCCTTTACAGCTGCAAGAGTTTCAAAGCTGAGTCCCTGCCAGTTTTCAGGATACTTGCCGTGGATATTTCCGATACCTGCTGCAAGCATTGTAACACCGAGGTCTGCAATAGCCTTACATTCATCAGGATCTGCACATTCGCCTGCACCGATAACGCCGTCTTCTTCACCGCCGATTGAACCGACTTCAGCTTCAAGTGAAATTCCGAGAACATCACAAGCATTTACAAGAGCTGTTGTCTTTGCAATATTTTCTTCAATCGGATAATGTGAACCGTCAAACATGATTGATGAAAAACCTGCATTGATACAAGCTTTTGCACCTTCAAATGAACCATGGTCAAGATGAAGTGCTACAGGAACTGTAATATTAAGTTCTTCGAGCATACCCTTTACCATGCCCACAACTGTCTTGTAACCGCACATATACTTGCCTGCACCTTCGGAAACACCAAGAATTACAGGTGACTGGAGTTCCTGAGCTGTAAGGAGAATGGATTTTGTCCATTCGAGGTTGTTGATATTGAACTGACCAACTGCATATTTGCCTTCTCTTGCTTTATTAAGCATTTCTTTTGCTGAAACTAACATTCGTATAATTCCTCCCAGAAAAATTTTGAAATTTTTAACTTAACAGTCAATTTCTGAACTGATTAATTATATTATATAATATTTCGGCGAAAAAGTCAATATAATGAGTAATTTTTTAATTTGCATTGTCAGACAGTAAGTGTATGCAAACAGATTTTTATAAACTATTGATTTTTTCATAAAAATATTATATACTTAAATCAGTACATAATTCATAATGTAAATTGTGAATTAAGGATTAAAACCGATATCAAGGGGGATATGGCTATGAAATTTTCAAAAATGCATGGCATAGGCAATGATTATGTTTATGTAAACTGTTTTAAGGAAACCGTTGATGAACCTGAAAAATTATCTGTTGTTATAAGTGACCGCAGATTCGGCATAGGCAGTGATGGTCTTATACTTATCATGCCGTCTGAAACTGCTGATTTCAGAATGAGAATGTTTAATGCTGACGGTTCTGAAGGCATTATGTGCGGAAATGGTATAAGATGTATAGGAAAATATGTTTATGACAACGGTCTGACTGATAAAAAGGAAATTTCAGTTGAAACCCTCGGCGGAATAAAATATCTTACTCTTTTTCCGGACGAAAGCGGAAAAGTTCAGACTGTTTCCGTTAATATGGGAAAAGCAATTCTGAAGCCTGAGCTTATCCCTGTTAAAATGTCGGGTGATACTGTTATATCTGCTCCTGTTGATATTGGCGGAAAGACATGGAATATAACCTGTGTTTCAATGGGAAATCCTCATGCCGTAACTTTTGTTGATGACCCTTATAAGCTTGACCTTGAAAAAACAGGGCCTTTATTTGAAAGTCATGAAATTTTCCCTGAAAGAGTTAATACTGAATTTGTTCAGATTATTGATGACCATACAATTAAAATGCGTGTATGGGAGAGGGGAAGCGGTGAAACTTTCGCCTGCGGTACGGGTGCGTGTGCATCAGCGGTTGCCTCTGTACTTAATGGATTCTGCAAAAAAGATGAGAAAATAACAGTTATGCTCCGTGGAGGAAATCTGGAGATTATATGGAAATCTGACGGAACTGTTATTATGAATGGTTCAGCAACTCATGTTTTTGACGGTGAAATAAAATTACAGAGAAATTATTAAATAAACAGATATGTCCGTAAATCTTATAATAAACTGAGTTTCGGACATTCTGATAAAAAATAAAGGAGTTTTTTAAATGGCAAAAATCAATCAGAATTTTTCAAATCTTGTTCCGAATTACCTTTTTGCTGAAATCGCCAAGAGAGTAAGCGACTATACAAAGGCTCACCCCGACAACAGGCTTATAAGGCTTGGTATCGGTGATGTAACGCTTCCTCTTGCACCTGTAGTTGTCGAGGCAATGAAAAAGGGCTGTGATGAACTCGGTGTAAAGGAAACTTTCAAAGGCTATCCTGACTATGAAGGATATGAATTTTTAAGAAATGCTGTTTCAGGATACTATAAAAGTTTCGGAGTGTCAGTTTCTGCTGATGAAATCCTTATAAATGACGGTGCGAAAAGCGATGCGGGCAATATAGGCGATATATTCTCCCAAGACAATATTATTCTTGTTACTGACCCTGTTTATCCTGTTTATGTTGATTCAAACATTATGGGCGGAAGAAAGATTATATATGCTGACGGCAATGAAGAAAACGGATTCTGTGCAATGCCCGACAAAAATGTCCATGCTGATATTATTTATCTCTGTTCTCCTAATAATCCGACAGGTGCTTGCTATACAAAGGAACAGCTTAAAGAATGGGTTGATTATGCTGTTGAAAATAATGCAGTAATTATTTATGATGCTGCTTATGAGGCATTTATTACTCAGGACGGCATACCACGCAGTATATTTGAAATTGACGGTGCAAGAAAGTGTGCCATTGAGATGTGTTCTCTCTCAAAGACAGCAGGATTTACAGGTACAAGATGCGGTTATACTGTTATTCCAAAAGAACTTGAAATGGACGGCACTAATATTTATAAGCTCTGGTACAGACGTGAAGCTACAAAATTCAATGGTGTTTCATATCCGGTTCAGTGTGCTGCCGCTGCTGTATTCTCTGAAGAAGGTCTTAAACAGGTTAAGGAAAATATCAGATATTATCAGGCAAATTCAAAAGTTATTACTGATACAATGAATGAGTGCGGTATTAAATATACAGGCGGTATCAATTCACCTTATATCTGGCTCAAATGCCCCGATGATATGAAAAGCTGGGATTTCTTTGATTATCTGCTTAATGAAATTGAAGTTGTCGGCACTCCCGGTTCAGGTTTTGGTGCTAATGGTGAAGGCTGGTTCAGACTTACTTCATTTGGTGACAAGGATAAAACCGTTGAAGCTATGGAACGCTTTAAAAAGCTTATCAGAAAATAATCTGTTTATACATTTCAGCCTGCTTTTTCATATGAAACTGCGGGCTGGTTTGCAAAGATATGAAAGAAGATATTTTTACAGAATTAAGAAAGATGTAAAAAAGCACCCTGTCATAATAAAATAACAGGGTGCTTTTCTATGATTATAAAAATTACATATTTTCAAGAATTTTGCCATTGCTTTCAATTACAGTTTTATACCAGTAACCTGAATCCTTTATGGTTCTTTCCTGTGTCTGATAATCAACATAGATAAGACCGAAACGAGGGTCATATCCATCAGCCCATTCAAGGTTATCCATAATTGACCAGTACATATATCCCATAATTTCTATGCCGTCTTCATAGGCTTTCATGTATTCCTTAAGATATCTTGCCATGAAATCAATTCTGTCAGGGTCATGAACTTTCCCGTCAAGATGAACCCAGTCAGTGCAGGCAAGACCGTTTTCGCTTACGAGTATCGGCAGATGATATCTTTCGTAGAAAAATTTTGATGCCCAGTACATAAGTTCAGGTGTAATATACCAGCCAAGAGCAGTTTTAGGAGCTCCCTGCCTGTAGTTGGATTTTATGTCAGCATGGTTCTGATAGAGATTAACAGCATAGAAATCAAGAGGCTGGCTTATAATCTCCATGTCACCATCGTGGATATCAGGCATAATGTCCTTAAAAATCTGACAAGCTTTTTCATTGTATTTTCCGAGCATTATAGGGTCAGACCACCAGCTGTTTGAGAATATGAAATTTTTCTCATTTAAATCAAAACTTTCAAATCTTGCTTCCTCAACAGCTTCAGGAGTATTGCCTTGCGGTGTAAAGCATGGACCTGTAGGAGCAAATCCTATTTTAACATTCTGTTTTGCATATTTTCTTATAGCAAGAACAGCTTTTCCATGAGCAAGAAGAACATTGTGTGTTATATGGATAAGGTCTTTATTGCCGAGCTTATAAAAAGGAGCAAATTTTCCTTCCTGATATCCCATGCCTATAAAACACTGAGGTTCGTTAATGGTAATCCAGTATTTAACTCTGTCTGAAAGATGTTCAGCAACAATCTGAACATATTCCTCAAACCAGTCAGATGAGTTTTCGTTAAGCCAGCCTCCGAATTTATGGAGCTTTGCAGGATAATCCCAGTGGAAAAGAGTAACAATCGGTTCAATACCGTTTTTTAAGAGTTCATCAACAAGATTTGAATAAAATTCAAGACCTTTTTCATTTATTTTTCCTGTACCATTGGGAAGAATTCTTGTCCATGAAATAGAGAAACGATAATATTTAAGACCGATTTTTTTCATATTTGCGATATCTTCTTTATATCTGTGGTAATGGTCGCAGGAAATATCTCCGCTTTCACCAAAGGCAATTTTACCGTCATCATGGCAGTATTCGTCCCATATATTCATACCCTTGCCGTCTTCATTGAAAGCTCCTTCAATCTGATAAGATGCAGATGCAGCACCCCACATAAAATTTTCAGGAAAACCCATAATTAAAACCTCCTTAATATTTTTTATTATCTGCAGTTCATGGTATAATTATAACAGATAATAAAAAATTTGTATATCAGA
>CAYRPZ010000034.1:0-16138 GCA_964426275.1 uncultured Ruminococcus sp.
TAATTCATATCCTATGACAAGTGCTGTCAGCCACCAGATTTTCATTACAAACTTTGAGGAACTTTCTCTTGATGATGATAATTTCTACACGCTGACTGCTTCAATAACAGACAATGCCGGAAATGTTTCCGAAACAAGCATTGAATTTTCAATAAACAGAACAGGTCCTGTATATGTAGTAGACCATGAACTTGATGATTACCTTAACAAGCATAATCAGCAGACTACAAATATAAAAGTCATGGTTTATGATGTAAACTCCATAACCAATACGGATATTGACATTATAAAGGACGGAAATAAAATATCCACAATAAATGCAATCTCAAACGGAAATATAGAATATGACGAAAATAAATTTACTGTTGCTGAACATACTCCTACAAAAGATGAAAACAGATATGCTTATGAATATGTCATAAATGAAATAAACTTTAAAAGCAACGGAAACTATAATGTTATAGTTACTGCAACCGATGAGGCTTCAAACAGTTCTGACAATACTGTAACAACATATGCATATGAATATAAATCCGATAAAGATGTCATGGAAAAAAGTGCAGAAATAAAATTCACAATTGACAATATTCCCCCTGATATTATTTTTGATAATCTTGCTTCCAATGCAAAATATAATACTGATAATAAAACTGTATCATTTATTCTTGAAGATAATATTTCAACACTTTCAGAAAATGATGTTGAAATATATGTAAATGACCAGAAAGCTGATATCATAGCATCAGATGATACATATAAATTCAATATCGCAAGCAGTGACAGTCCTCAGAAAGTCTATGTAAAATGTGTTGACCAGGCAGGAAATATAAATGAAATGACATTTAATAATATTCTTATTACCTCTGATACATTCCAGCTTTACAGAAGACAGATTATTGCAGGAATTGTTGCACTTTCAGCAGTTATTATTTCAGTTGCTGTGCTGACAGTCGGCAAAAAGAAAAATAACAGAAAAAAATTATCTCAGTAAAATAAATATAACCAAAGGGAAATTCCGGTAAATCAGGAGTTTCCCTTTATTGCTTATAATACAGGAAATTCAATATTGTAAATTAAAGAAATATATGATATAATTTGTATATGATAATGAATTATAATGGAAATGAAAAGGAGGCTTTTATTATGGCTGGAATTTTTCAAAATATTGACACATTAAAGGGTGTTGGAAAAATAAGAGCATTAAAATATCAAAAATTAAATATATATACGCCTTATGAACTTTTTTTTCATTACCCAAAAAGCTACATCAATTTTCAGGATACAATATGTGTAAATAATGCCCCTGTAAATGAATACTGCTCCGTTAAATGCAGAATTATCAAAAAACATCAGGAACAGCGTATAAGAAAAAATCTTACAATCTTTAAAGCATCTGCTGTTGATGATGAAAACACTGAATTTACAGTTGTTTTTTTTAACAATGTATATACATTTGATTGTCTTAAAGAAAATGAGGAATATTATCTTTATGGTAAAATTACTGAAAACAGCATCACATTCAGAAAAGAAATGAGTTCTCCGCAGGTCTTGAACACATCTTCACAACATCTTATAAAACCTGTATACAAACTTACTGAAGGTCTTACAAATCCTGTAATAATATCAAATATGACTGAAGCTATAAAATTACTTGATATTAATGGAATTGAAATTCTTCCATACACTATAATAAAAGAAAATAACCTTATGAGTATGGTAGAAGCTATAAAAAATATTCATTTTCCAAATGATATGGAAACAATGAAAAAAGCAAGATACAGAATGTCTTTTGATGAACTTCTGAAGCTCCAGCTTGGTATGCTTATGCTGAAAAAGAGAAATCATCATAAAACAGGATATATTATGTCACCCGACACTGATATAAGTGAATTTTATCAGAAACTCCCATTTGAACTCACTGATGCACAGAAGAATGCTGTAAATGAAATTACATCTGATATGTGCAGAAATGAACCTATGAACCGACTGCTTCAGGGTGATGTCGGAAGCGGTAAAACTGCCGTTTCTGCCTGCTGTGCATACTTTGCATATAAAAACGGCTGTCAGATTGCACTTATGGCTCCTACTGAAATTCTTGCCTTTCAGCATTACAATACATTTTCACAATACCTTGAACCTCTTGGTGTTAAGATATGCCTGCTTACAGGCTCTGTTCCCGCAAAACAAAAATCTGAAATAAAAAAAATGATTGCTGACGGAGAATATTCCCTTATCATAGGAACTCATGCAATCATTCAGAAAGACCTTGAATATAATAATCTCGGACTCGTTATAACTGACGAACAGCACAGATTCGGTGTTGCACAGAGAAATGCCCTTGCTATGAAAGGTGAAAGTCCCCACAAGCTTGTAATGTCTGCAACACCTATACCAAGAACTCTTGGTCTTATTATATACGGAGATTTGGATATATCAATACTTAATGAACTTCCAAAAGGAAGAATACCTGTTGAAACTTATGCGATTACGGGAAAATTAAGACAGCGTGCGTTTAATTTCATAAAAAAACATCTTGATGAGGGAAAACAAGCTTATATCGTATGCCCTATGATTGAGGACAACGAAAGTGACTTGCAGTCCGTAATCTCATATGCCGATGAAATAAGAAAAAATGAATTTAAAGACTATAATATCGGACTCCTGCATGGAAAAATGTCATCAGCTGAAAAAGATGAGGAGATGGAAAAATTCAAAAAGGGACTTACTGACCTGCTTGTATGTACTACAGTTGTTGAAGTAGGCGTTGATGTTCCGAATGCCGTCATCATGCTTATAGAAAACAGTGAACGCTTCGGTCTTTCACAGCTTCATCAGCTCAGGGGACGTGTAGGACGAGGCAGCGAAAAAAGCTACTGTATACTTATAACCGACAATGTAACTGAAGAAAATTTAAGACGTGTCAAAGTAATGAGCAGTACATCTGACGGATTTAAAATATCAGAAGAAGATTTAAAACTCAGAGGTCCAGGAGATTTTTTCGGAAAGAAACAGCACGGTCTGCCTAATCTTAAAATTGCTGACATTTCAGGTGATATGGAACTTATACGGCTTACTCAGAAAATTGCTCAGGATATAATACAAAAAGACCCTGAACTTGAAGACAAGCACCACGGTGCTTTAAGAATTGAAGTTATACGCCTTTTTTCACAGAATAATGACAACTCACTGGATTAACAAAATAAAAATTCAGTAAAAATATTTTTAAATTTATACAAAATCTTCTTGAATATAATGTATACTAACTGATTTAATGCAGATAATAGAAATGCAGACCACAGTATCTGAAAAATTTTCGGAGGTTTTTATTTATGAAAGCTACAGGAATTGTCAGAAGAATAGATGACCTTGGCAGAGTTGTAATCCCTAAAGAAATAAGACGTACTATGAGAATAAGAGAAGGCGACCCTTTGGAAATTTACACAAGCAATGACGGTGAAGTTATATTCAGAAAATATTCAGCAATAAGTGAAATGTCTGAAAATGCAGGACAGGTTGCAGAAATTATGTATAAGCTTGCAGGCTGTCCCGTTGTAATATGTGACAGAGACCATGTTGTAACAGTTGCCGGAGTTCAGAAAAAAGAATTTAATGAAAGACGTGTATCACCTGCGCTTGAAGATGTTATGGAAAGCAGAAAAACATACTATTCAGAGGGAAACGGCTCAAAATTTTTCCCGATTGAAGGAATTGACCATCAGGCAATAGCTGCATCTCCGATAATTTCAAACGGTGATGTAAGCGGTGCAGTTTCATTCCTTGAAGTAAACGGAGAAAGCAAAGTATCAGAACTTCAGAAAAGTCTGCTTTCAGCATCTGCACAGTTTCTTGGCAGACAGGTTGAATAACTGCCCAAAATCATAAAATTAAACCTCCTGTGGCTTAATATCAGCCAAAGGAGGTTTTTATCTGTTGTTTAAGATTTTATTTCCATATCTGAACAAATTCTTCGTCTGTTGATACTCTGTCAATGTTATCCAAAAGAACATTTACATAATCATAATTTATCTTGTTTATAAAGCTTGTGACACCATTATGCTTTATAATTACATTCTTGTTATCACCACGGTAAAATTCAACTGTTTCATCATCAAATTCATCATTTCTCTTTATCTCAACACTGCATATCAAATCAGATTCATCAGGGTCCTCCATATAAATTTCTTCAGCCTGTGTTTTGATAAGGAACTGATAAAATTCCTTGAATCTGTCCGTATCATAATCCTCACCGCCAAGTTTTACAGTGAAATCATCGCTGTCTGTTCCCTCAGTAGTAAATTCAAGAGTATCATGTCCGTCAGCAGTTACTGTCATTTCTGCAATATCATAAAAATAAGTTCCGAATACAAGACTTGATGCAATATCAAGCGGCTGCATATCAAGCCACGGCAGAGAATCCTTTGAAAATGCATATATAATATCAATATCGCTGAAATATCCCATATAGTATTCATTATCACCGACTGTAATGGTATTTCCGATTTTAAGCACTCTGTTATATCCGTCATCTGTATCCATAGTAACTGTGCATACAGGTTCATTCAGTCCTGCAAATTCAAGCTCATCTTCAGTCGGATTGACTGATACAGCCGATTCTGCAGTAAGTCCGAACATTCCATGTGTTATAGTTGTTGAACCCTCACCGATATCAACATATGCAAATACAGGAGAAGTCATTATATGAGTTGATGAAGTTCCGCCTGAATAATCAGTGTTTGCGGATTTTTCATCATATTCAAATCTTATAGGATATTCAAGGTCAGGACGTTCAATCTGAAGATAATTAACAATCGGATAATCGTCATTTGTTTCAGGTTCTTCAAGACAGACAAGAGATATATAATAATCAGTATCATTTCTGAATACAGAAAGTTTATTGCTTGAAACTGAATAAACATCGTTTTCACCCTCAAAGCATATATATATATCGCCTGATGGTGTATCATCGCCTATTAAAACGGATTTTTCAGTGCCGTCATCAAATATAATTTTTATCTTTGTATCTGCATTTTCAAGACCATACTGTGAAAGGTCGGAGGAATTTTCCTCAATAACTCTTTCAGCTGTAAGAGATGCAACAGATGACGGTATTGAATTTATAATAGTTTCATTAAGCGGAATACTGCCGAGAGATTTAATAGTATATTCAGCAGAATTTTCCTCATCAGCCTCTTTGGTTCTCGTAATTTCATAACTACAGGATTCATTCTCCACACTTACAGATTTTACAGTATCAGTATTTTTATCATAGAGAAGCAGGCTTTCAGATTCTGATGAATATGATTCAGATTCGGTATCTGTTTCAGGTTCAGTAAGTTTAAGAGCTATAATCCCACCTGAAAGAACGACAACTGAAACAATGCCTGCAATCAGCATTTTAATATTTTTACTCATCTGTTCTTTCTCCTTATGAATACTGTAAATCCGATTATAACAACGATGGCAGGAATAATAAATACAAGTACTGTTGTAAGAACATTTGTCTGCGATTCGCTTATTGTAATAGTTTCCGCATCAAGGCTCTTTGCAACAATTGTTATTCCGTTTGATTTTCCTGTTACTGTATTAATGGCATTTATCATAAATTCGCCATTATTGTATGCACTTTCAGAAAGCATATAATAATCGACAAGGAATGATGAACCTATTGCAACAATATTGCTTGTCACTTTTTCATTGTTGTCATCGAATACATATTTAGATGATTTAACCATTACATTCTGAACACCCATTTCGCTCTCCGATATATCATATGAACTGTCAGCATCAACAGGAATAACAGCTGATGTATCGGAAGTTGTAAGTATGGACATTGTTTCCTTGTCATTATCAGTTTCAAAAAGAAGATTTATTGGTCTTGAAACAGGCACGATTATCGGAAGTGATTCATCAGAGAGAAGTCCGCTGAATGTTTCATCTTCAGTAATTTGTGCAACTGATGCCGAAATATAATTCTGCATACCATAAACAGGAGCAATCTGCTTTAAGTTATTATCTGTTTCATAAATATATCCGTCACCGATTTCAATACCCCATTCGCTAAGGAATTCATCTATATTAGGAGTATTATTCTGGTCATAATTTGCCATATAGAAAATATTCTTTCCGAGGTTTCCATCATTGTAAAGATAATCAGAAAGCTTCTCTGTCATAGATGCTGTAAAGTCATTAAGCGGTGCAGGAATTACAATCATATCATAGCTTTCATCAATTTTTTCAACGCTCATAAGGTCAATATCTTCAATATCGTAGCCGTTTGATTCAAGAGTTGATTTGAAATTATCAAGAGATGCCTGAACACTTGATGTTGATGTTACTGAAAGAAAGGCAATTTTTTTCGGATTTTCATCTGTAACATACATAACAGCTGATGTGAGAGCCTGTTCAGCTTTTGATGATGTTATATAGCTATAGTAGTAATAGGATTCGGTATTATAAAGTTCACTTGCAGTAAGGACTTTTATCTTCTCACCGCTTGTTACAACAATATTACCGGTACTTATTTCACCCTTGTACATATCATTGTACTTTGACACATAATTAGGATTCTTGTCCATATCTATAAATTCAACATTTACTTTATCAGAATTCTGAGAATATTTCTTTACAACTTCAACAAGCTGTTTATCGTATGAAGAACCAAGTTCAAGGTCTGATTCATCTTCCATTACAGCAATATTTACTTCCTTGCTGAGATTTCCGAGAAAATCAATTGTTTCCTGAGAAACTTCAAATGCCTTGTTTGAAGTAAGGTCAAGCTTCAGCGGATAACGTTCCGTAAGTGATGTAACGAGAACATTAACAAGAACTATTACAGCTATAAATACGACTGTTATGGCTGTTGCAACAGAACCATACTTCAGTTTTCTCTTGTTTATAGTTTTTTTAGGCTTGGCAGATTTTTTCTTTTCTTTTTTATCTTTCTTTTCAGATGATGAATTATCATTTTCCTGAGCCGATGCCTGAATTTCGTTTATCTCTTTATTTTTATCTTTTTTACTCATTTTGCCATGTCCTCCCTATCAGCTCCAGCGGCGTTTTTCAAACACACGCACTGTAAGAAAATTGAAAATAACTGCGGTACTTATAAAGAAAAGTATGCTTGAAATATTAAAAATTCCTGATGTAAATTCAGTATATTTACTGTAGAATGAAAGTGAACTGATAAGGTCTGATATAAATTCATTGTTAATATACTGAGCAAACATATCAAAAAGATAAAGCACCATAAGAGCCATAAAGCTTGCAATTGCTGATACAACCTGATTTTCAGTAAGTGATGATATAAAGCAAGCTACAGATATAAATGCTGCCCCGAGAAGAAAAAGTGCAAATGTATTGCTTAAAACAACAGGCCATGCAACTCCTCCGAAGTATTCCAGTATAAGTGCATAGAGCAGAAATATTACTATTCCGAAAGTATAAAGTGTAAGTGCTGCAAAATATTTTCCGAGAACTATTCCTGTAAGACTTACAGGAGCAGTTAAAAGCCCCTGTTCTGTTTTCTGTTTCTTTTCCTCACTGAAAAGACGCATTGTAATAATTGGTATTATTATAAGTATAATTATAAATATACTTGAAAACACTCCTGACATATCAGTTGTTGCATATTTTAATGAACTGTATGAAAAGAAATATCCCGAAAAGATATAGAATACAGCAAGAAATATATAAGCAATAGATGAATTGAAGAATGCACTCATTTCACGTCTGTAAATTGCACCCATCAGTTATCGCCTCCGTCATTATCATTATTTTCAGAACTGCTTTCAGATTTTTCCTTTTCCTCATCATCGCTGAATGAAACCTTAATGCCTCTGATTGCGTCCATACGCTGTGCATCAGTAACTTTCTCACCGGAATCCTCAGTGTCATTCATAGTAATTTTAAGGAATACATCTTCAAGTGTAAGGTCATTGGGTTTCATCATAAGAATAGGCCAGCCCTTTGAACTCAAAAGCTTATTGAGCGGACGTCTGATATCCAGTCCCTGCTTTGACTCAATCTCATATTCATATACTCCATCTTCACGCTCCATATCAGCTATAACAGACGTTACTCCGTCCATAGTTCTTACAGCCTTATATATTTCCTCTCTTGGTCCTTCAATTCTTACAACAAGCTTATGGTCATTCGTCACTGAATGTGAAAGATTATCCGCACTGTCATCGGCAGCTATAACACCATTGTTTATAATTATGATTCTGTCACATACTGCCTGAACTTCCGAAAGAATATGAGATGAAAGTATAACTGTATGCTTTTCGCCCAGACGCTTTACAAGGGAACGTATTTCAATAATCTGTTTCGGGTCAAGTCCGACAGTAGGTTCATCAAGTATGAGAACAGGCGGATTATTTATCAGAGCCTGTGCAATACCCACACGCTGTTTATATCCTTTTGAAAGATGCTTGATAACTCTTTCTGAAACATCTGTAATTTTAACCAGTCCGCATACTTCCTCAATATGTTTTTTTCTTGGAAGTTTACATTTTTTTAGGTCATAGACAAAATTAAGATATTCCCTTACAGTCATATCAATATAAAGCGGCGGTATTTCCGGAAGATAGCCAATATTCCCCTTAGCTTTCAGCGGTTCTTCCATTATATCTGCACCATTTATTTTAATGCTTCCTGAAGTAGATGAAATATAACCCGTAAGCATATTCATGGTAGTTGATTTTCCTGCACCGTTAGGGCCTAAAAATCCAACTATTTCGCCTTCCTCAATTGTGAAGGAAATATCATTTACAGCTTTTTTATCGCCATAATGCTTGACAAGGTTTTTAACCTCTATCATTATAAAACTCCTCCCATGATATATTAAATAAAATTAAGCCCTAAAGGCTATGTATCAGATTTTAACACCTTAATGTGACAGCATTATGATAAACTATAAACAATTTGCTGACAAATAAAAATCAAATTATCTGCTGTTTATAAATACTGCCGTTTTAATATCCTTTTCAATTGCCGATTTAAGTTCACTTAATGAATTGAACTTCTGTTCTTCCCTTATCATATCATCAAGGATTACTTTTATATTTTTTCCGTAAATATCGCCCTTAAATCCTATTATATGAGTTTCGGCAAGAGGAAGAGAATTTTCCTCAACTGTAGGTTTTACTCCGACGTCAGTTATTGAGGGATATTCCTTTCCGTTTACAACAGTTCTTGATGCATAAACCCCATAAAAAGGCACAAGCTGTCTTTCACCGAATTTCTGATTTGCAGTAGGTATTCCAATAGTTCTTCCGAGTTGTCTGCCATATATCACTTTACTTTCAATCTCATAATTTTTTCCGAGGAGAACATTTGCTTTCTGTATATTGCCATCAGATATAAGAGAGCGTATAAGTGATGAGGAAACTGATATGCTGTCATCAAGGACAGGCGGTATTGCAAAGACTTCAAAGCCATATTTTATGCCTAATTCACGCAGTTCCCTGACACCGCATGATGCTCCTTTGCCAAAATGGAAACGCCTTCCGCATACAACTTTTCCGGCACACATTGTTTCCGCAAGCACTCTGCCTGCAAATTCATCTGCGTCCATATTCCTTAGAGTTTTAAAATCGGGACAGCATATATAACTTATTCCCATACTTTCAAGCAGTGATAATTTCTGTGCATTGGTATATATGTATCTGAAGGGACTGTTATGTTTTTTTTCCATTGTATCACTGTTGAATGTAAATACAGCAGGAAGTAAATTTTCACTGCTGTATTCCATAACTTTTTTGATTACTGCACGATGTCCGAGATGAACTCCGTCAAAAATCCCCAGAGCAACTACTGTATTCTTGCCGGACGGCAGTCTGTATTCAGTAATGTCTTTCAGTTTTTTCACCGCCTTTAATATACAATTCAAAAGAAATTCTTACGAACTCTTAAAACTCCATTTTCTCTTTCGGTAACAGCAATACCGATAAATTCATCATCAAAGCCATAAACCCTGTATTCATCAGCATTGCTTATACCGTTTATCCTGTCAAGTGACAGTTTTATTCCGTTTTTATACATACAAGTCTGCTTCTGATTAAGCTTTATCATTGGAACATCAGTAAAAATTCTGTCAACAGGAAGTATAATTTCATCAAGACGATTTTCATTTATCATTCTTGCAACATCTTCAAATGTACAGCAATTTTCAAGAGTAAAGCCATTTGATGATTTTCTGACAAGACTTGTCATAACACCGCCGCATGAAAGAGCCTGTCCTATATCATGAATTATCGTTCTCACATAAGTGCCTTTACCGCATTTTATATGAAGCTTTCCGCATTGCCTTTTCTCATCAAATTCCAGTATTTCAAGCTCCGATATAACCGCCGGACGCTTTGGAACATCAACAGATACTCCTTTTCTTGCAAGCTTATAAAGCCTTTCACCGTTTACTGATACAGCTGAATACATAGGCGGAGTCTGCATAATCGTTCCTGTAAATTCAGGAATTATATCCTTTAGTTCGCTCAATGAAATTCTTTTCTCATATTCTGAAAGAATATTCCCTGTTATATCCTGAGTATCAGTTTCACAGCCGAATTTAAAACCTGCTGTATAACTTTTCTCATTGCATGGAAGTATATCGCAGGCTTTTGTGGCTTTTCCGACAAATACAGGCAATACACCCTCAGCCATAGGGTCAAGTGTTCCTGCATGACCGAGCCTTTTTATTTTCATAATTCCTCTGAGCTTTGCGATAACATCAAATGAAGTGAATCCCTCAGGCTTATTTATACATAAAATTCCATTCACTTTTAATTTTTCCCTTCTGTTTTAAGACGAACTGCTTCAACAAGTTTTTCTATAATTTCGTCAGCATTTCCGCATATTTTACAGCCTGCCGCATTGACATGACCGCCTCCGCCAAATATTTTGCATATTTCAGAAACATCAATTTCATCAGGCGAACGCATTGAAATCTTAAAAACATTCTCTGCCTTTTCCTTCATAGTTATGCCGACTTTTATATTTTCAATCTGAAGCAGTATTCCTGCAATTCCCTCAAGGTCTGAATTTTTAACGCCCATATCTTCCATCATTTCAAGGGTAATGCATACAACCGCACACGTATCATCAAGAAAATACTGCGTTTTTTTAATTATCTCCTGTTCAAGCATTACTCTGCCCCTTGATTTTATATCCATCATATGCCTTGTAATCCATGAATAAGCAACTTTATTATTATTTTTCATAAGTTCAGATGCGATTGCATGAGTTTCAGCAGTTGTACAGCCATATTTGAAACAGCCTGAATCTGTTACAATTCCTGTGTACACACATTCAGCAATTTCATCTGTGCATTTTCCGAGTAGTTCCATGGCTATTCTGTATATATTCTCACAATTTGCGGAAGCATATGCATTAAGGAATGTTTTTTCAGCATATCCCATATTTGAAACATGATGGTCTATGCAGAGATTGACCTTATCTCCATATATTTCATCGAGAGAACCCAGAAGTGTTCTGTCAGCGATATCAACTGCTATTATGCATTCAGGTTTAAAATCCTCATCGTGATATTTTTTAGTGAGAAAATCATATCTTGGCGGAATGTTATCAGCACAAAGAACTTTTGAACGTTTTCCGAGCTGTGCGAGTATATGGTAAAGACCATATGCCGAACATATTGTATCGCCATCAGGACTTTGATGTGTAAGAATATACACATTATCGCAGTTTCTAAGAAAATCTGCTGTTTGTTTAAGCGTTATCTGCATAAAAAACTCCTTTACTTTAATTTTCCAATTTTTCAGACATTCATTAAAATATCTGAAATTCTTATTATCGGGTTCTAAAAAAACTCCTTTATACTTGTTTTCAAGCAAAGACATGAAAAATAATGCTGTATATTTATGTTATGCCGGAAGTTTAAAAGCATAATAAACCTCCGGCATATCTAATTAATCTTTATCAAAATTCTTTATTATCTGATTTATTTCCGCACTATGTTCGATTGAATCATCAGCAATGAATTTCAGTTCAGGGCTTTTTCTCATTTTAAGTCTTGAGAAAAGTTCACGTCTTATATATCCTGATGCACTTGTAAGTCCCTGAACAGAAATCTGAGTCTTTTCAATACCGTCAAAGCATGAAACATATACTTTGCAGTGTGACATATCATTTGAAAGTTCAGTTCTTACAATTGTAGTCATAGGAGCAATTCTTGGGTCTTTAAGTTCCCTAAGAATTGCGGTAAGTTCACGCTTTATATCTTCTCCGAGTCTTCCTGCCTTAAAACTTGCCATATATGTTCCTCCCTTTATAAGCATATTATTACTTTTCTTCTTTTTCAGTATTATATTTATATACCATTGGCGAACCGTTAGGATTGAGCAGAGGGCACAATCCCCCGCTGTATCTCTCCATTACACTGAGATATGCAACACCGGTTTCATTGTCACGAATAATTTTTACTTTTGTGAATGTTCCCTGAGAGTAGATTACATCAAATCTCTTTCCATAAAACATATAAATTAATCCTCTCTGTACTCTTCAATAATGAATGCCTCAAAGATATCTCCCTCTTTTACATCTGAGAATTTTTCAAGGCTGATACCGCATTCATATCCTTCAGCAACTTCCTTTACTGAATCCTTGAAACGCTGGAGTCCGCTGATTTCATCTTCGGCAACAACAATACCATCACGCACAACTCTTATCTTACAGCTTCTTGTAACTTTTCCGCTGAGTACATAACAGCCTGCAACCATTCCGACATTTGAAATCTTATATGTCTGGCGGACTTCAATCCTTGCCATTTCAACTTCTCTTGTCTTAGGAGCAAGCATACCCTTCATAGCAGTACTTATTTCCTCGATTGCATCATAGATAATTCTGTAAAGTCTTATATCAACGCCATCACGCTGAGCACTGTCATTTGCTACAGGGTCAGGTCTTACATTAAATCCTACTATAATTGCATTTGATGCAGATGCAAGCATAACATCGCTTTCTGATACAGCACCTACACCTCCATGAATAACCTTTACTCTTACTTCATCATTTGAAAGCTTTTCAAGTGACTGCTTGACAGCTTCAACTGAACCCTGAACATCGGCTTTTACAATTATCGGAAGTTCCTTTATTTCACCCTGAGCAATCTGACTGAAAAGATTATCAAGAGTAACTTTCTGATATGAATTGAACTGTTCCTGCTTTGCTTCATGCTTTCTCTGTTCAACGAGCTCTCTTGCAAGTTTTTCATCTTTAACAGCATTGAATATATCGCCTGCACTCGGAACTTCTGCAAGACCTGTAATTTCAACAGGAATGGACGGACCTGCTGAACGCACTGTTTTGCCTTTGTCATTAGTCATTACACGAACTCTGCCGACAGCAGTTCCTGCAATGATGACATCACCCTGATTGAGAGTACCGTTCTGGATAAGCACTGTTGCAACAGGGCCTCTGCCCTTGTCAAGACGTGCTTCAATTACAGTACCTTTTGCAAGTCTGTCAGGATTTGCTTTAAGCTCACGCATTTCAGCAACAAGGAGGATATCTTCAAGGAGTTCATCAATACCCTCACCGGTTTTTGCTGATACCGGAACACACAGAACATCTCCGCCCCATTCCTCAATAACTATTTCGTGTTCAGTAAGCTCCTGCTTTACTCTTTCAGGATTTGCACCCTCTTTATCCATCTTGTTTATGGCAACGATTATTGAAACGCCTGCTGCCTTTGCATGATTGATTGATTCAACGGTCTGGGGCATGATACCATCATCAGCAGCAACTACAAGAATTGCAATATCAGTTATATTTGCACCTCTTGCACGCATTGAAGTGAATGCCTCATGTCCGGGAGTATCAAGAAATGTAATATTCTTGTCATTGTATTTAACCTGATAAGCACCGATATGCTGAGTAATACCGCCTGCTTCAGATGCAGTTACATTTGCGTGTCTTATTCTGTCAAGAATAGATGTTTTACCGTGGTCAACGTGTCCCATAACAACAACTACAGGACTTCTTTCTTCAAGATTTGCATCATCATCGCTGTCATCAATAAGACGTTCTTCAATGGTAACAATAACTTCCTTTTCAACCTTTGCACCAAGTTCTTCTGCGACAAGTGAAGCGGTATCGAAATCTATCTCCTGATTTATACCTGCCATAACTCCAAGTCCCATAAGCTTTTTGATAACTTCTGTTACAGTAACTTTAAGACGTGTTGCGAGTTCGCTTACAACGATACTTTCAGGGATAAGGACTTTAAGCTGTTGTTTTCTTGCTCTTTCGAGTTCAAGACGGCGAAGTCTTTCAGTTTCGCTTTCACGCTTATTTGAGAACTGATGTTTATTTTTCTGTGAGGATTTCTGAGAAATTTTCTGTTTTTTAGTATAATTGTCCTTATGTTTGCCGGCAGGAGCAATCTGTTCATATCTTTCATTATACTTTTCAAGTTCGACATAGCTTCCTCTTGTGTCAACTGTACGGCGGACAACTTTTACAACAGATGAAGTATCAGAGGCAAGATTTGCATTAAGCTTGGTTTTTTCACCTCTTGGCTGTACATTTTTATGTTTTTTCTCATTTTTAACTGTTGGTTTTGATACAACGTCATTATTTTTTGCAGATGCACTGTTATTATTCTTTGACTGAATATTGTTATTCTGAGGTTTCTGAGCCTGCTGACTGCTGTTATGCTGTTTATGAGATGCATTGCTGTTGTGAGTTTTAGGCTGGGACATATTATTATTATTATTATTTGAAGCAGCTTTCACCTGCTGGGAATTATTATTTTCGCTGATATTATTCTTTTTGTTTTCCTGCTGAAGTTTTCTGTTCTGCTGTTTATTAGCAGTTTTTTTAATTCCGTCTTTCTGACGAGGTGTTTTACTATTGTTTTTATCAGATGTATTTGCTTTTGGTTTCTGCACGGATTTAGCCTCCTGTATGGTTTTAATCTGTTTTTTTTCATTTGATGAAGGAATTTCCTCCGCTTTTGGTTTGATTTTTAATTTAAAATAATCATCAAAACTGTCAACCTGATTGTTCTGTGAGAAATAATCAAGCACTATATTAACTTCTTCCTCACTGATATTAGAGGCAGGTTTCTTTTTTACATCAGAAAATCCATCTAAAAGATTCACAATTTCCTGCCCTGATAAATTCAAATCTCTGGCAAGGTCATTGATTTTAATTTTCTTTACCATATTCAACTAACCTCCTGTTTTTTATAATACCGCAGAATTTCAGATTCCTATTCCTATTTTACCTGATGCGTAAATAACAAGTTCCTGAAATCTCTCAGAAAATCCCTTATCGCAGACAGCTGCAACTGCAACTTTCTGGCAGAGATATTTTTCCATTTCCCTGACAGTAAGGTCTATCTGTACAACAGGCACTTTCCTTGCTGAAAACATTTCACATATTGTCTGCATTTTTCTCAGTGTATTCGGAGAAATATCCTGTGCAGCAATTATACAGAATGCTTTGCCGTCAAGAACACAATCCCTTGATGCATCAAAACCCAATACAAGGTTTCCTGATTTTCTGCACATAGTCAGTAAATTAATCATCTTCTGTTGCCAGTTCATTTTTCATCACCTCATAAACTTCATCGGAAACAGCACACGAAAAGGCTCTTTCAAATTTTCTGCTTTTTCTTGCGGTCTGAAGACAATCTGCATTACGGCATATATATGCCCCCCTGCCTGATTTTTTTCCTGTAAAATCAAGAGATATAATGCCATCAGGCGATTTGACAACTCTTATAAATTCTTTTTTCGGCTTCATTTCACCGCAGCCGCAGCAGGTTCGCATCGGAATTTTTTTATTATACATAAATTCACCTTTTAATCCGCTGTATTATTTATGGCTTCATTATTTATTTCCGCAGTCTGATTTTTCTCTTTATTTTCATCATCTGAGACTTCAGAATTTTTCATATCAGATTCGGACTTGATATCAATTTTATATCCTGTAAGCTTTGCGGAAAGCTTTGCATTCTGACCCTTATTTCCTATAGCAAGTGAAAGCTGTGTATCCGGTACGACAACAACACATGATTTTGAACCGTCATCTGCAAGTGTAACGCTGATAACTTCAGATGGGGCAAGAGCTTTTGCTATAAATTCCTCAGGCTTTTCACTGTATGTTATAATGTCAA
>CAYRPZ010000035.1:0-16088 GCA_964426275.1 uncultured Ruminococcus sp.
TCAATCTCCTCATCTGAATATACACGTGTTAAAAAACCAGGATTCTGAATACTTTCAGCAATTCTTGCAACTTCAATTATATCAGTTCCGACTTCCATTATTCACCGTCCTTTTTAAGACTTATCTTTATATCTGTTGAAAGGTATGGTTTTATACAGCTTCTTATTTTCTCATTAGGGGAGAATATAAGTCTTGATTTGCCGTATTTTCCTGCATTGAAATCAGCATACCAGTAACCTTTTTCAGTACCGTCACAAGCTAAAATGAATGTTGTGGATTCATCAGCTTCAGTAGTATCATCTGAATATTTTCCATATGCAGTAAAATCTGAAACATTAACAGAGATAAAAGGTTTTCTTTTTTGTTTGGCAATAATCTTGTCAATGTCAAGTTCACCGTTTGTAATACTGTATTCATATTCTATATCATAATTTCTTGCAAGAAAAAATCCTCCTGTTATAATAACTATACCGATAACAATTCCTGCTAAGATATAGTATGAAAATATTGAAGCAGAAACAGCAATTATAATTCCTGCGAGTATTACAGAGCCGGAAAGAGTCATAATTCTTTTTAAGTTTTCATTGCCTGAAAGATTTTTCTTTACAAGCTGTTCAGCAAAAGTATCCATAAATTAAAAATCTCCTTTTTATTCAGCATAATTTTTAAAGCATATATTAAGGTCAACCCTGCCTTCAATTCCGTCAATTTTTCCCTCAGAGGTATACTGCCACATAGTGAACTCATAAGGGTATTCAGGTTCATCAAAATATTCCGCAAGCCACAAATCATACTGAGAAATTTTTTCCATATCATAATAATTAAGAGCCTGACTTCTGTTTGCATAGACTATGGGGGTATACCCTGCCTCCTTGATTATATCACAGAATTTAATGGCACTTTCAGTAAGCTGTAGATAATTCACAGGAAATGTGCGGGATTTTTCTTCCTCAACAGGTTCCCAGTCATAAGCGACAGGATAAGTAATATTGCAGTTTTTTATAATGTCAAGAGTATATCTCGCTTCTTCTTCAGCTTCTTCAATACTGTTGGACTGCGAAAAGAAATAAATACCTATATTTATTCCTGCATTTTCAGCCTCCTGTGCATATTTATAAAAATTTTTGTCAACAAAAAGGCTGCCTGATTCATATCCCCTGTAGCCAGCACGAAGCATGACAAAATTAATACCCTCAGATTTAAGCTTTTCCCAGTCGATATCTTTCTGATAATATGAGATATCAATACCATATGAGGAAATAAGATTTCCGTTGTCATCATAATATTTTTTCCAGCCGTTTTCATCTTTGAAATTATCCATATTGTACTGATGTTTTGAAAGTTTGCTATCATGAGTTTCAAATTCCTCATTGTTTATGACTTCAGAAACAGGTTCAGAGTGTGAGTTCCTTATAATAAAAAAGGAACAGGCAATAATTCCAAGAGTACAGAAAATAATTATGCCAAATGTTATTTTGTGATTTGAAATGAAATTTTTAAGATTCATTTATGATTTAACTGTCCTTTCGTTTATAAATCCGTTCCATATGTGACTTTGATATACTCATCAACGGTTGTGATACCCTGTTTTACAAGTTCAAGAGCAGAGTCGGCAAGAGATGTCATATGCTGGACATTCCGTGCATAGTCATAAATCTTCTGCATATCAGTTTTTTCAGAAATCATAGTTCTGATATTTCTGTCAATGCAGAAAATCTCATGAATTGCAATACGTCCCTTATAGCCTGTATTGCTGCAATAATTACAGCCTTTGCCACGTCTTACGGATTTAATAGTGTTTCCGAGAATACGTTTTTCTTCGTCAGTGGGGGCATCATCATAACCACAGTGAATACATATTTTTCTCATAAGACGCTGTGCAACAGCACCCACGAGGGAATTTGCAGTGAGATAATCAGGAACGCCCATATCACGAAGTCTTATAACTGATGATATAGCATCATTGGTATGCAGGGTTGAAAGTACAAGATGGCCTGTGATAGCGGAACGCACTGAAATGGAAGCGGTTTCGGCATCACGGGTTTCACCTACCATTATAACATCTGGGTCCTGACGAAGTAAAGCTCTCAAACCTGTATCAAATGTAAGACCTGCAACATTGTTTACCTGCATTTGATTGACACGCTTGATATTTTTTTCAACAGGGTCTTCAATAGTTGATATGTTAATTTGTTTTTTAGCAAGTGATTCAAGCATCATATAAAGCGTAGTGGTCTTGCCTGAACCTGTAGGTCCTGTCAGATATATTATGCCGTGCGGAGAACATAACATTCTGCTGACAGTCCTGAATGCCTCATCGTTCATGCCGAATTTTTCTGCATTGTCAACAGGCTTGTCATTTGATGAAAGGAAACGCATAACTGCTTTTTCACCAAATACAGTAGGAATTACAGAAACTCTTATATTTATTACAGAATGATTTATAACTGTTTTGAAATGACCGTCCTGAGGGAGTCTTTTTTCAGCAATATCAAGATTGGACATAATTTTAATTCTTGCAATGACAGACTGATGGATAGATTTTGAAAGTGTTATATAGTCGATAATCATACCATCAATTCTTACACGTACGGAAGTATTTTTTTCAAAAGGTTCAATATGGATATCACTTACATTCTTGCTGTCACCCATTTCAAGAAGGCTGTTGATAAGCTTTATGACAGGAGCATCACTGTCACCGTCATCATTGAAAAGTTCTACATCAGGCATCTGTATTTCAGAAGCGGAAGTATTTGCCTTTCGTGCTGCAATTTTGGCTTCAGCCTCCGCATATGCATTTATAATAGCCTTTTCAATAGTTTTCGATTCTGCAAGCAGAATTTCAATCTGCATACCTGTAATCTGTTTTATATCTTCCTGAGCATAGAAATTAAGAGGGTCGCTCATTGCAATAAAAAGTTTGCCGTTTTCCTCACGCAGAGCGATTGTATTGTATTTTACAGCAAGCTGTCTTGGGATTTTTGAAACAGCGTCAGTATTTATATGGGAACGTGAGAGATTAACAAGAGAGAGATTAAGACGTTTTCCAAGAGCTTCAAGCACTTGTTTTTCGGTAACGAATCCCAAATCAACAAGGATTGTGCCAAGTCTTTTGCCGTTATGTTTCTGCTGTTTCAGAGCCTCATCAATCTGTTGCTGGGTAATATAACCGTCCTCTTTGAGAACTTCACCTATAGGTATATTTTTCATAAAAAATCAATCCTTTGTATATTTATCGTACATATAGACATAAAGAGTCATTTTTACAGATACAGTATTATTGCTGTCATAAGACATTTCAAAGCTGTTTATACTGAGAAAAGGCGAACTGTCAATTATGCTGATAAAATTCTTTGTCTGCATGAAACTGGCTGTAAATGATACCGAAACATCGGAAAAATAAAGCATATCCGATACAATGTTTTCACCGTATTTATTTTCATATGAAAAATTATCAGGTTCGCCAATCTGCATTGATGAGGGAACAATTCCGCAGTCTGAAAATATGCTGTTTACAGCAAGACTTGTTTCGTCAGGAGGCATAAGCTGATATATATCAGTTTTAGCGGAATTGTATTCCTGCTGTGCCTGTGTGAGCATTTCATTAAGCTGTATGCTGTCAGCCGAGTCAAGATTTTCTTCAAGCAGGTCAAGACTCATTACCGCAGTATCGTATTCCATGTCAAGCAGTTCAAGCTTTTTGATGTCAGGCTGTATGAATGTTCTGTAAGCTATAACTGCCATGAGTATGCATACAAGAATTGTAATAAGTCTTTTCTGCGGATATGTGATATCAGTCTTCAATGTCATCAGCCTCCTCAGTCATTTCAGTTTCAGATGTATCATTGATGATACATACAGCAGAGAATGAGAATATATTATTTTCGGCTTTATATCCTGAATATTCCACATCATAACATTCACCGCATTCTCTCAGAGATTTTACAAATGAAGCAATATCTTCGGGAGAAAAGGCATATCCTTCAAGGGTGAGTGAATTTTTTTCCGAACTGAATGAGCAGGATTTTACAGTGACAGGATTTTCAGAAGCTTCATATTTTTTTATTTCGGATATAAGCTTTTCTGATATCTGAGGAAGTGAGGAGATGTAGTCTGTGAGCATATCTATATTTTCTTTATAAAGATAAAGAGTATCAATTTCAGAATTTATTTCGTTGGCATGATTTAAGGTATCATTGCTGAAAAGGTCATTTATATCAGCATTTGCAGACTGAATTTCAGATTCGAGGTTGCTGACTTTAAGCTTATAATATATGACAGCACCTGAAAGTACAGCAAGAGTCAGTATAAGTATTGAAGCGAGCTTTACTGTTTCACTGCTTTTTCGTCTTGCAGGTGCGGAACGATAAAATTCCGCATAGAAGTCAATATCTTTCTGTTTAATTTTCATTATTCCGTACCTCACAGTTTAATAAGATTGCCGACAGAATATATGTATTCTGATATGCTGAAATTTCTGTCAAGAGATGATATGGTAACAGGACATTCAGGGAGAGCAGAAACATGAATTTCAAGAAGGTCTGAAATCTGACTGCACATATTTGCCTCATATTTGTTCATACCGCAGAAGTAAACATCTGTAATATCGGATTTATTTTTCTGAGCCTTGCTGAACTGCATAAAAGATGAAATAATTCTTGCAAATTCATTTATAACGGCTTCAGTACCTCTGTCCTCCATAAGTCTTGAACGGTTTGAAAAGCTGAAAATTCCTCCGGCAAAAAGTGTTACGGAGAGTATGTTTCCGTCAGCGACAGCGAGCAGATATGTGCTTTTTTCAAGACCTATAAAATTTCTCATAAGTTTAATCTGGGAATTTACATCGGTATTTATGGAAGAAAGCTTTATTCCTGCCGAATTGAAAAGGTTTATGTATGAAGCAATCATATCCCTGTCCGCAGCACAGGCAAGAACAGTTGCGGTATTGTCTTCATTTAAAGGATTGATTACAGTGTAGTCAAAAATATAGTTTTCGGGATTTTCAAGGTCAGAATATTCAGACTGTACAAGTTTTATTATGTTATTTCGTGTTGCCGGAGGAATTTTTGCCGTTTTGCACATTATATTTTTTCCTGATACAACAAGGTCAGCTTCAGTACAGTTGATTTTGTGCTTGATTTTAAAGTTTTTTATAACATCTGAAAGAGCGGTTTCATCGGTGATGATTCCGTTTATTATAAGACCTTCAGGAATGTTTTCCTTGTATGCATTTTTTACAATAACCTTTTTTCTGCCTGATTTGCCTGAAACAGCTTTTACAGAAGTATTTGATATATAGAAAGAAACAGACATTTTTTACCCTCCTATTTTATCTTATATTTGAATACATCAGATAAATTGGCTGCATTACGGATATAACGACAAAGGCAACCAGACCGCCCATAATGAAAATCATTACCGGTTCAATGAAGGAAATGATTTTGCTTACAGCAGTTTCAGCTTCATATTCATATGAATCGGAAAGAGATGAAAGGAGAACATCAATTTTTCCTGATTCTTCACCGACAGCGAGTGATGATGAAAGTTTTCTGTCAAATCCCCGGATTTCCGCAACAGATGAAGCAAGGGAATTTCCTGAACGTATTTTTTTTGAAGCATCTGAAATCTGTGATGATATGTACAAGTTTCCTACTGTTCCTCCTGCAATGTTTACAGCATTTACAACGGATATACCGCTTGAATACAGGGAGCTTAAAGTATTTGCAAAACGTGATGTATATATTATTTTAAGAAGTTTCCCTATTTTAGGTATTCGGAGCAGGAATTTATCAATTTTAAGCTTTGAAACAGGATTTTTTAAAATAAATATTACAAGAATAACAAGTATTGTCAGTATGGTGACAAGAGCAGGAGCATGATTGGTGAAAAGATTTCCGACTGCAATTACAAGACGTGTGGAAGCAGGGAGTTCAACACTTTCAAAAAGCTTGAAGAATTTAGGCAGTATAAGAGTAAATATTACAATCATAACAGCAATTGTCATAATAAGCAGTGCTATAGGGTATGTAATGGAATTTTTTATTTTTGAATTAAGGCGGTGTTCCTTTTCATATAGAACAGCCAGCCTCATAGTTGCTTCATCAAGTTTACCGCTTGCTTCACCGGCTTTAATCATATTTATCATAAGGTCAGGGAAAACTCCGTTTAGACTTTCCATCGCCTCAGAGAGTGAACTTCCTTTTCTTATCAGAGAGTTTATTTCGCTGAATACATCTTTTATTTCAGGGGAGAGGTCACGGTTTATTATAATGTTTATAGATTTTACAAGAGGTATTCCTGATGAAAGCATTGCACTTAATTCACGGGAAAATTCTGAAAGCTGTAAGGCAGAAAGTTTTCTTCGTTTGCTTTTTTTTTCGGCAGGTTCAGCATCAAGAAGAAACAGATTTTTTTCGAGAAGTGCGGATTTAATCATTTCACGGTCAGCTATATTGAGGGTACCTTTTTTTTTGTGTCCGTTTGTATCGAGTGCAGAATATTTAAAAACAGGCATTTTGAACTGCTCCTTTCATTTTATTTATCTATTATACAATAAAATAAAATAAAAATCAACATTATGAGAATATATAAAAAAGATTCTGTCAGAAAATTTTATTGAAATTATATGAAAACAGGTATTTAATAAAAATAAAAAAGGAGTGTATATGTTATGAAAAACATAAACTGTTACAGGAGAAAAATTCAGTATTATGAAACGGACAGAATGAATGTTGTTCATCATTCAAATTATATAAGATGGTTTGAAGAGGCAAGAATTGATTTTTTTGAAAAGGCAGGAATGCCATATGATGATATCGAAAAGCAGGGGCTTATGATACCGGTTCTTTCGGCTGATTGTTCATATATAAAAGCGATGCGGTTCGGACAGGTGTTTCGCATTGAAACTGACATGACTTTTTTCAATGGTGTAAAATTTGAATTTGAATACAAGGTTTATAATGATGATACAGATGAACTTTGTGCAAAGGGCAGAACATCGCATTGTTTTGTAAATTCAGAATTTAAAGCTGCGAGAATAAATCATAGTTATCCGGAATTTTACAGTGCTTTTGCGGAATATAATCAAAAATTCAAAAAATAACCAGCAACAGAATCAGGGACAGACTTCATATTGCATCTGTCCCTGATTTTATCAGTAAACTATATTCGTCCAGTAAATAACAGAACTTTCAACAACATATTCAGGTTCGGCAGGAACGGTTGTTTCATCATAGCTGTTATCATTTTCGTCATAATCGGGGACATCTGTTACATCAGGCTCGTCATCTTCAGCGCCTTCAAAAAGATAGTGATTATGTGCGAAAGTGGTTGTTTCATCAGGGGATATTGTTTCAATAGTACCTGTTACAGCAGGTTCCTGACCTATATATTCAAGATATTCGTCATGAAGTTCATTAAATTTAAGAGTGATATTATAAAAAAATCCGTTGTCTTCAGTAAGACCGTCGCTTTCGGTCATGACTACCAGAACATAAGGGTGTTCAGTGAGTATAATTCCTGAATCGTGATATCCGGGAGATGCCCAGCCTGACTTATGAGCTATCGGATATTCATATCCCGCATCTGTGAATGGCCATAAAAAAAAGTTGTATTTTGCATTTACAAGTGTGTCATAGAAAATAGCACCTTCTTCACATTCGTCCTTGTAATTGTATATTCTGGTCCATATGTATCCGAGAGCGTGAGATGAAAGCTTGCCCCATTTGGTGTTTTCGTCAAGGAAAGTTTCAAATCCATAGCTTTCCATCATTTCATTGTATCCCTCGTATCCGAAATAGTCTTGAAGCATGAGGAAAGCAACATTGTCAGAATAGTTAATCATATCATAAAGAAGTTCTTTTACAGGATAATAAGTTCCCACAACACCGCCTTTTAGGACACCTGTTCCGCTTGAATAGTATCCGCTGTGATAAAGAACTTCATCATCAAAGCTGTGGTTTTCTTTCTGGATTTCAGTATAGCAGTAAAATGCAAAAGGGCATTTTATGGTGCTGGCAGTAGGTATGTAATAATCTGAATTATATCCGAAAGTTGCATAGTCCTCAAGGTTCACCATATAAAGTGAGCATTGCTTGCTGTAGCGGTTAATCAGATACATTATTTCACTTTCAAGTTCTTCGGAGGGGCGGAAGTCAGTATGATATATTTCCAGTCCATCATTGCCGAATGTATCCTTTGTCAGGTCGGGATAAACAAAACGTGTAGTATCGGTTGTTGTTTCCTCTGTAACAGGTGCAGAAGTTTCCGAAACCGAGGTTTCGCTTATTTCCGCCATTACTTCGGCAGTCTTTGATTTGTGGCTGCATGCACAGGCAAGTGAAAGAAAAATAATATATGCGATTGCAAGATAGATTTTTTTCATGTCAAAAACACTCCGTAAAATATTTTTTGTAAAGGTAATATACTTCGACAAAAATTATACCACATAATACATTTTAAATCAACAAAAAAGTTTAAAAAATATATAAATTATCCTGAAGTGAGATATCTTACCTGATATTGTTTATATATAGCTCAATGTGGAAATAATAAAACAGATATGAAGTAACATAATTGAATTTTAATTATGCTTTTTTTGTCAAATCTGACAAATTTATTTATATTTTTTTTTAAAACTATTTCATTTATGAAAATAATGTGCTATAATATTTTTATTGAATTTTAGGAAGGGAGCTTTCAGGTGAATGATACTTTGAAAAAAGAACTGAAATTTATAGCGATACGTTCAGTATTTCTCAATATTTCGGCATATCTTGTATCTTTTTTTTTCATTGGTGTGAACATATCATTTTTGTTCAGTCTGATTTTCGGAACAGCGGTCATGTTTATATACCTTGTAATGCTTTACACATCAATTGAAAAGACAGTCGATGCAGGAATAAAATATGCACGGGAGAAAATGATGGCGGGATATCTTTTAAGACTTCTCGTAATAGGCATTGCCACAGTAATTTCTTTCAGAGTTGAAATTATAAGTACTGTCGGAACTCTGCTTCCTCTATTCTATCCGAAGATGATTTATGTCGGAGGAGCTATTTTTAAAAGAAAAGGAGGCGTTTAATTATTGGAACTGAAGGATTTTCTTGCAGGTGTAAAGGGCGTCGATGTCCAAGGACCAAAGATTGTTTTTTCATTTGATATAGGCGGTTTTACAATCAATATCACTGAAACAATAGTGCTTGGCTGGTTTGTAATTGCATTGATAACAGCGATTATTCTTATCCTTACGCACAATATGGGGAAAGTTCCAACAAAAAAACAGGTTGTTGCTGAATGGATAGTAACTACTGTCAACAATATGGTAAGGGAAAGAATGGGTGACAGCCATCTCGGACTTGCACCATTTATGGCAACTCTTTTCAGCTATTCAATCTTCGGAAGCCTTATCAGTATGATAGGACTCAGGTCTGTTACAGCTGACTTCAATACGACTTTCGGCTGGGCTATTATGACTTTTGTACTGATTACAAAAGCTAAAATTCAGACAAATGGTATCGGCGGATACATTAAAAGCTATTTTTCACCGGTATTCCTTATGGCTCCGCTTAATGTAATCAGTGAAATTGCCACACCTGTTTCAATGGGTATCCGTCATTTCGGAAACATTGCAAGCGGTATGGTCATTACAAGTCTGATTTACTTTGCTCTCACAGGACTTTCAAATGCTGTGGGACTGAGCATACCGATATTTACAATTGGTATTCCTGCTGTGCTGTCTGCATATTTTGACCTTTTCAGCGGATTTATGCAGGCATATATCTTCATAATGCTTTCAATCGCATTTATAGGCGGAGGCTATGAAAAAGATTAAAAATAAGAAATTTTATTAAAAATATGGAGGTTAATTATTATGGAAAATCTGGATAAAGCTATCGTTCTCGGAGCATCGGCAATCGGTGCAGGTCTTGCAATGATTGCAGGTATAGGTCCTGGTATTGGTGAAGGTTTCGCAGTTGGTAAAGCCTGTGAAGCTATCGGCAGACAGCCGGAAGCAAAAGGTTCTGTTACAAGTACAATGTTCGTGGGCTGTGCCGTTGCTGAATCAACAGGTATCTATGGTTTCGTAGTTGCTCTTATACTTCTCTTTGTAAACCCATTCCTCGGCAAGCTCTGATAAAAATATACAACAAATTTATACTTTTTAAATAATTAACAGAGCTGGAGGAATAAAAATGGGATACTTGGATTTCTTATCCATAGATGCCGGCAGCCTGATTTTTACTATAATCAATACGCTTATACTCTTTTTTATAATCAAGCATTTCCTTTTTGGCAGAGTAAATAAAATCCTTGAGGAACGCCGCAATGATATTTCATCAACTTATCAGAAAGCTGATGAAACAATGGAAAATGCTAAAAAGCTTGAGGCAGATTACAGCGAACTTATGGCTGATGCAAAGGAAAAATCTGCTGAAATTGTCAAGAGCGCCTCACAGAAAGCCGTTAAGCGTTCTGATGAAATAATCGCTCAGGCAAAGACTGAAGCAGCTAATATCACCAAAAAGGCTAATGAAGAAATTGAACGTGAGCAAAAACGTGCAAGAAGTCAGCTTAAAAATGAAATTTCTGAAATTGCCGTTCAGATTGCAGAAAAGGTTGTCGAAAAGGAAATATCAGCAGGTGACCAGGAGCGTCTGATTAATGAGTTTATCGAAAATGCAGGTGAATGAGTATGACCGGTGATGTAGGAAAAATTTATGCCGATGCTTTATTTGAACTTGGCAGGGAAGATAATACCCTCGATGAAATATATAAGACACTTAATGAATGCAGAAATGTGTTCAGAGCAAATCCTGACCTTCTGAAACTTATGTCAGCCCCTTCAATTTCCGCAGATGAAAAAACCGATATACTTTCAAAGATTTTTTCCGACTGTGGTATGATATATAATCTTCTGTGCATACTTGCGGAAAAGAACAGGTCTGAATATATCGCAAGCATTACTGAAACATTCAATAATCTTTACAATGAATATAACAATATCGCTGAAATGACAGTCATTACCTGTATACCGCTTGATAATTCAATGCGTGAAAGACTCAGGGCAAAGCTTTCAGCGAAATTCGGCAAGACTGTGAAGTTCAAAGAGGAGATTGACAGAAGCATAATAGGTGGAATAATTGTTAAATACGGCAATCTTCAGATGGATAACAGCGTCAGAACAAAACTTGAATCAGTTCGTCATGAACTGATTGTCTAAATTTATTAAAGAAGGTGTATAACTTGAATTTACGCCCTGATGAAATAACAGGCATTATTAAAGAGCAGATTAAAAATTACCGCTCAAAAATAGAGCTTTCAGATGTCGGCACTGTAGTTACAGTAGGTGACGGTATCGCTAACATACATGGCCTTGAAAAATGTATGTCAGGAGAGCTTCTTGAATTTGAAAACGGTGTTTTCGGAATGGCTCTCAACCTTGAAAGAGAATTTGTCGGTGCAGTTATGCTCGGTTCGGATTCTGACATTAAGGAAGGAAGCAGTGTAAAAAGAACCGGAAATATCGTATCAGTTCCTGTAGGAGATGCACTCCTCGGCAGAGTTGTAAATGCACTCGGTCAGCCTATTGACGGAAAAGGAATTATTCTTACAGATGAAACTTCACCTATCGAAAAAATTGCCCCAGGTATTATTACCAGAAAATCTGTTCATAAACCTCTCCAGACAGGTATAAAAGCCATTGACTCAATGATTCCGATTGGCAGAGGTCAGCGTGAACTTATAATCGGTGACAGACAGACAGGAAAAACTTCAATTGCCATCGATACTATCATAAATCAGAAAGGTCAGGACGTAATCTGTATCTATGTTGCAATAGGTCAGAAACGTTCAACAGTTGCAAATGTTGTTGAGGAGCTTTCAAAGGCAGGAGCTATGGAATATACAATCGTTGTATCAGCTACAGCTTCAGAACTTGCACCTCTCCAGTACATTGCACCGTATTCGGGAGTTACAATGGGTGAATACTTCCTTAATAAAGGAAAAGATGTGCTTTGTGTATATGATGACCTTTCAAAACACGCAGTTGCTTACCGTACACTTTCGCTTCTTCTTAAAAGACCTCCCGGACGTGAGGCTTATCCGGGCGATGTATTCTATCTTCATTCAAGACTGCTTGAGAGAGCTTGCTCACTCAATGAAAATTATGGCGGAGGAAGCCTTACAGCACTCCCGATTATCGAAACACAGGCAGGAGATGTTTCAGCATATATTCCGACTAATGTTATTTCAATTACTGACGGTCAGATATTCCTTGAAACAGACCTTTTCAATTCAGGTGTAAGACCTGCGGTAAACCCTGGTATTTCAGTATCACGAGTAGGAAGTGCTGCACAGATTAAAGCTATGAAGAAAGTATCAGGTTCTCTTAAACTTCTCTATTCACAGTATCGTGAACTTCAGTCATTCTCACAGTTCGGCTCTGACCTTGATGCTGATACAAAGGAACGTCTGGCAAAAGGTGAAAGAATTGTTGAAATACTCAAGCAGGGTAAAAATTCACCGCTTACAGTTGAACATCAGGTAATTATCATTTATGCTGTTACAAATAATTATCTCAAGGAAATACCTGTTGAAAAAATTCTTGATTTTGAAAAGGAACTCTTTGAATATATTGATGAATCACATCATGAAATAGTACAGTCAATTACTGATACAAAGGATTTGACAGCTGAAAATGAAAACAGGCTTAAGGAAGTTCTTCAGGACTTTTTAAAGAAGTATCTTTCAGCAAACTGAACAGGAGGTTGATTTTAAATGGCTTCCTCAAATATGAAAGATATAAAACGCCGTATAAAGAGCGTTGAAAGTACTTTGCAAATTACCAAGGCAATGGAACTTGTCGCATCTTCAAAATTAAGACGTGCCAAGGAAAGAGCCGATAATGTAAGACCGTTTTTTGAGTCCCTTTATAAAATAATGTGGGAGATAACATCAGAGGACAATGCTTTTGAATCCGTATTCACAAACAGCAGTAAAGGAAACAGCGTTCTGCTTATAGTAATAGCCGGTGACAGAGGTCTTGCAGGCGGTTTTAATTCCAATATATTTAAGCTTGCACAGAAACGTATAGATGAGATAAATTCTCAGAGCGGAACTGTATCAGTTATGCCGATAGGAAGAAAAGCGGTTGAATATTTTCAGAAAAGAGAAAACCGCATAGTTGCAAGCTATGAGAATATTGCCGAACATATCAAAATAAATCAGGTTATGAAAATTTCCGAGCTTATTATAGGTGCATATACAAGCGGAAAAATAAACCGTGTTGAAATTATCTTCACAAATTATGTTTCACCGCTTCTTCAGGAAGCAAGAAATATGAGTGTTCTGCCGGTTGAGAATATCAGCGGGGGAGATGTGAAGAAATCAAGCGGTGTCACAAATTATGAGCCGTCACCTGAAGCTGTCTTTGATACACTTGTTCCTAAATATCTTGCAGGTATAATATACGGTGCAGTTGCTGATTCATTCGCATCTGAACAGGCATCAAGAAGATTGGCTATGGAAAATGCATCTGATAATGCCACTGAAATGATATACAATCTTTCATTGATATATAACAGGGCAAGACAGTCATCAATTACTCAGGAAATTACAGAAATTGTAGGCGGTGCATCAGCACAGGAATAAAATTAGAAAATATCAGATTGTTTTACCGCAGAAAAACAGCCTGAACATATTTATATATATACAATATCTGCGGAGAATAGGTGGATTATGCAGAATATCGGAAAAATAGTACAGATAATCGGTGCTGTTGTCGATGTCCGCTTTGCAAAGGACTCTCTGCCGAAACTGCTTAATGCGATAGAAGTTGACAATAACGGCAAAAAGCTTGTTATTGAAGTTGCACAGCATATAGGCGATGATGTAGTACGCTGTATTGCTATGAGCAGTACCGATGGTCTTGTAAGAGGCATGGACGCTGTAGATACAGGCGAACCGATAAAAGTTCCTGTGGGCAGGGAAACTCTTGGAAGAATTTTTAATCTTCTCGGAGAACCGGTTGACGAAAAGCCAATGCCGGAAACAAAAGAAAGATGGGCTATTCACAGAGAAGCTCCAAGTTATGAGGAACAGACTGCTTCAAGCGAAATCCTTGAAACAGGCATAAAGGTTATCGACCTTATCGCACCGTATCTTAAAGGCGGTAAAATTGGACTTTTCGGAGGTGCAGGCGTTGGAAAGACAGTTCTTATTCAGGAACTTATAAACAACGTTGCAAACCAGCATGGCGGTATTTCAGTATTTACAGGTGTTGGTGAGCGTACCCGTGAAGGAAATGACCTTTATAATGAAATGACTGAAAGCGGAGTTATCAATAAGACTGTACTTGTATACGGTCAGATGAATGAACCTCCGGGAGCAAGAATGAGAGTAGGTCTTACAGGTCTTACTATGGCTGAATATTTCCGTGATAAAGAAAATCAGGACGTACTTCTGTTTATAGATAACATCTTCAGATTTACACAGGCAGGTTCAGAAGTTTCAGCACTTCTTGGACGTATGCCGTCAGCCGTTGGATATCAGCCGACACTTGCAACAGAAATGGGTGCATTACAGGAAAGAATTACTTCAACAAACAAGGGTTCAATAACATCAGTACAGGCAGTATATGTGCCTGCTGATGACCTTACAGACCCTGCACCTGCAACGACATTTGCACATCTTGATGCAACAACAGTTCTTTCAAGAAGTATTTCATCACTTGGTATATATCCTGCTGTTGACCCTCTTGACAGTAACTCAAGAATCCTTACTCCTGAAATTGTAGGTCAGGAACATTATGAAGTTGCAAGGCAGGTTCAGAATATACTCCAGAGATATAAGGAACTTCAGGATATTATCGCTATCATGGGTATGGACGAACTTTCCGATGATGACAAACTGACAGTATCAAGAGCAAGAAAAATTCAGAGATTTCTCTCTCAGCCTTTCAGCGTAGCAGAACAGTTTACAGGAATGAAGGGCAAATATGTGCCGATTAAGGAAACAATAAGAGGATTTAAGGAAATTATTGAGGGCAAGCATGACGACCTGCCTGAATCAGCATTCCTGTTTGTAGGCACAATTGATGAGGCAGTGGAAAAAGCTAAAAAGGGTGATGCATAATGACATCTTTTAAGCTGAAAATTATAACACCTGAAAAAATGTTTTTTGACGGTGAAACAGAACAGATTACAGTAAGAACTACTGAAGGTGATATAGGAATACTTGCCGGTCATGAAAGATATGTGGCAAATCTTCCGTCAGGACCTGTTAAAATAAAGATTGACGGGAAATTTAAGCTTGCAGCATTATCTGAAGGCACAATAAAAGTATCCAGCGATTCAGTTACTGTAATAGCCACAGCAGTTGAGTGGGCTGATGAAATAGATATTGAATGGGCAAAGCGTTCTGAAAAAGAAGCAAGAGAACGCATGGAGCAGCGTAAAAGCGATGCGGAATTTCATTATGCAGAGCTTAAACTTAAAAGAGCCCTTAACAGAATATCAGTATCATCACAGAAATAAAACTGAATATAAAAAAATCAATTCCGCTGTTTTCTTAAAAAGAATAACAGCGGAATTTTTAATTGACAACAATAGTGAATTTTTCATCATTATTACGATGAATGTCAGGAATAGTTCTTTTTGTTACAGTAGTTTCCTGTTTATTCATATCAGCAGAAATGTTTTCATATTCTTGGGGAGATATTATTTCGCCTGCAATATCATAAGAAATAATATTTCCGTCTTCATCATATAAAACATTTGTAACAGGCTGATATCCTGTAATATTTCCGTTTTCATCTGTAACTATGCTGTAGACTGTATTATCTTGTTCTTCATCAGGGGGGGCAGTCTGTAATATTTCCTTTGCATTATTGACCTTATCCCACTTGCTTGGCTGAGTATCTTGTGCCTGACGTTGTTTTTCAGCAAGTTCAGCGGATTCAGCACAACGGCTTTCCTTGATATTATTATTGCGGTTATGATAATCGCTAAGATTAAAGGCTATAAGAAAAAACATGATGCCGACCGCAATTCCAATTATTACAATATGTTTCAAAATCAATCCTCCATAAT
>CAYRPZ010000036.1:0-15909 GCA_964426275.1 uncultured Ruminococcus sp.
AATAAGGAGTAATCAATATGAAATCACGAAAAATAATAGCAGTTTTATCAGCGGTAACTGTATTTAGTGCAGGAATGATATCAGGATTTTTCATCAACGATTTAAATGCAGATGCAGAAAATACAGTGAATTTTGATGTAAATGGTGACGGACAGGTTAATATTAATGATGTTGTTTATCTTAAGAATGAGATACTTGGAAATAATGAGGAAAGAGAACTTAAAGTTTCAATGGCATTTGGCGGTATCAGCTTTGGCGGTTCTGGACATGGATATGGAGAAGTCGGAAAAAAAATAGATGATGAATTTATCATCAGCAACTATGAAGAATTTACTGCATTTGCTGATAAATGCTATCACAACGACTGGGCAAGCAAATTTGATGAAGAATATTTCAAAGAAAAATCAATGCTTGCTATCTGCATAGGAACAAATACTATAAATACTTATAATTTATGCACAGTAAAAACAGACGGCACAACCTTAACTGCTTATCTGGAAATAGAACAACAGCATTATAATACCACTACAGGATCAACAGACTTTCTTTTATTTGAATATAATAAATCTGATTTTTCGGGTACTCAGTGTAACATACAAAGAACTAAATTATTCGATATTGAATATTGCAACGACAAGCCTGTAATATATCTCTACCCAGAAGAAGAAACAGATGTTAATGTTCAGCTTGATTTTAACGGAAATCTTACCTGTACTTATCCGCAGTATCCTGAAAATACCGGCTGGAATGTAACTGCAATGCCTGACGGCACACTTTATGATGAAAACGGTCTTGAATATTCATATCTCTACTGGGAGGGTATAAGCAATGTTGCGTATGATATGTCAGAAGGCTTTGTTGTAAAGGGCGAAGATACAGCAGAATTTTTAAGAGAAAAACTCTCATATATGGGACTTACTCCACGAGAATACAATGAGTTTATAGTTTACTGGTTGCCTCGTATGCAGAATAATGAATACAATCTGATATCATTCCAGAAAGATGTTTACACAGACAATGCAGTATTAAATATCACTCCTCAGCCTGACAGCATTTTAAGGATATTTATGACATACAAACCGCTTAATGAATATATTGAAATTCCTCAGCAGGAACTTGATACTTTTGAAAGAAAAGGCTTTACCGTTGTTGAATGGGGCGGTTCTGAAATAGGTTCAGATATGGCTGAATAGTTTTATCAGATTATTCCATATTTTAATGAAACAGGGTCAAGGAAAAGACCAATATGCGGAGGATAAAAAGTAAATAATGCAAACATAACTGCAATTACAGCCAAAATAACCAATCCTGCAAAATTATCGCCTTCTGATTTTCCTATGTATTTATATGAATAAAATGAGGAAATTCCCGCACTAATTATAAATATAAGTATATCAATAAAAGTGAAATTATGCCCGATAATTCCGCTGTATGTGTAAAAAAGAATTATAACAGACAGCATACCAAGAATAATTCCCGATGCCTTTACTTTAAAAAATCCCTTATAATTCTTGCCGACTGCATAATATTCCGCAACAGCAAATATCATATATGGAAAAAACAGCAATTTAAGATGCTCCCATGTACTCTCATTGACAGCAGAAAATAATCCTGCAATATGATTTTTTCCTGTCATTTCAAAAAAGAAATGCAGAAATGTCCCAAGTCCGATAACAAATATAAAAGATGAAAACTCCCATTCAGCAAGTTTATTTTTCATATAAAATCACCTCTTTAAAATATATGGTATTAAATCTGAAAATATATTGATTATCTTTGAAAAATATGATATATTATTAATCGGGTGATGAAATTATGAACATACAGATTTTCGGAAAATCAAAATGCTTTGAAACTAAAAAGGCTGAACGATATTTTAAAGAGCGTGGTATTAAATTCCAGAGGATTGATATTATATCAAAGGGAATCAGCAATGGAGAATTAAACAGCATTCTTCAGGCAACAGGAGGAAAAATCGATAATCTTATTGATGAAAAATCAAAGGATTACTGTATGATAAAATATTTGCTTGATGATGCAAAAGCTGACAAATTAAGTGAATGTCCTCAGTTATATAAAACTCCCATTGTCAGAAACGGAAAAAAAGCTACTGTCGGGTATTGTCCCCAAATATGGAAAGACTGGGAATAATAAATTCAGAAAGCCTGTGATTTTTTATAAATCACAGGCTTTGTTTATATATATTATTCTGAAATAAGCTTACTTCATAAATCCTGAAAGATATTTCTGAATATGTTCAGGAAGTACCTCCCACACCGGTTCTTTAAGTTCATACAATACAATAAGCGGTGTACCATTGTTATAAAGACTGCTAAGAATATTTTTAAAGTCATCAACTGTTTCAACTGAATTATTTATTCTTATTGCTATATATTCAGTTCCTACTGCAATGCTGTTGTCATATTTGTAAACGCTATTAAAACTATAATGTGAACCGGTAATTGTTGATTCAATCCAGCGGTAATAATTGTTAGAAGATGTTGGTGCTATTCCGGCAGGATTATCAACAGCAAATGTACATTCTGCAGATTTAAACCAGTTTTCAGTTCCGTTATATAATACAGTTGAAAAATATCTCATAACTCCCCATTTACCATCTTTAAAACAAAATTTGTCATATAATACGCTGTATGCATAAAGCGGATTTTCAATTGGAAAATATATATCTGTATCGTTTACTGAAAATAAAAGTATACCATTGTCACCTGTTGCACTGAATGATTTCGGATAAAGATATGATACAGTCTTTCCATCATCAGATGAATAATTGTATGATGTACTGCCACGGAGAACAAAATCCTCTGAAAGAACAGCTTTTTTATAAAGTGAACGTGACATAATAAGAGCATTTTTTCTATGCTGAATAAAATTATCCATAAAATCACACCTCATACCACAAACATTTAATTCCAAATCCGTCATTGAAAAATATAAGACAGTATATTTTTTCTGAACGGAACGGAGGAATATCATATATATAAGTAAAATCAAATCCAATATTTACAGATATGTTGTCACTGCATCTGAAAACTACTGAAGAAATAAAGTTTTCATCGCTGAACGAATCACCCGCTGAAATATCGATTCTGCTGACATTACCATTTAAATATCTGTATTCAGTATTATTTTCAACACTGACATGAATTTCAGAATTTTCAGCAATATCAGCTGAAACTATCCTTGAATTTTCTCCTGCCGATACGCCTGTATTTATATATTTTTCCTCTGAAACATCATATACAAACCACATACCATTCTCAATGTACGGAACTTTAACAACCGTTTCACATATAGAATTGTAAATGTTGTTTATATTATCTTCAGCAATATGTATACGGTCAATTGCATTTTCAATAACGTCAGGTGCAGGCAAATCAGAATATTCTGATTTTCTTACATTCACAGGCGGCATTGAAAATTTTATAACAATATCCTCATCACTTTCAGCTTCAGATGGTGAAACACCCCTGACTTCAAGTTCAAGCAGACCACTCCTTACAGTAAATTCCGCACCCACACGCCATTCAAGAATGATTTTGTCTGAAAGGATTTCCTTTGGAAGAACCTGTTCTGCCAGTTCAGATTCTGAATTAATACCGCTTATGATAAATACAAGGTCAGAAATATCGTATCCATCATAATACCTGCTGATTTCAAAAATTACTATATCAGCATTTTTTTCACCCTGAACCAAAATACTGCCAATTAAAGCAGTGTCAATAAACTTTCCATATGATACAAGTGTCATAATAAAAATATCCTCCTGTTAAATAAATATCCCCTCACTAATAAGGCATATTCAATATTATTTTGCATAAAAATATACAAAATAGGAGTGGACGTTCGGCACATTTATTTTTTATAACTTGAAAGGATTAAAAAAATATGGTACAATAAATGTATATAATGTAAAAAAATCTGCCGGTAAATAATTTTTCAAAATAAAGGTGATAAATATGAAAAAATATAAAATAATTGCAGTTGGTATGTCAGCACTGCTTACAGCATGTTGTCTGCCAATTAAAGATATAAATGAATTTTTTATGGTGAATGCACAAACAGCTTCAGATGACAGCGTTTCATATGAACAAAACAATACATATACTTCTGATTCATATAGTTTTAATTCAACTACAGGAACTCTTACAATAAGCGGTTCAGGTGATATGACTGATTATAGTACGTCATCAGAAGTTCCATGGTACAGCTATAAAGATGAAATAAAAAATGTTATTATTCAAGACGGAATAACCTCCATAGGATATGCATCTTTTTATGAATGCAAGAATCTTGAGAGTGTACAATTACCAGCCAGCCTTGAAAAAATCAGCAACAGTGCTTTTTACAGATGCTCAAAATTAAGCTCTGTTACATTTCCCGACACTCTTAAAAGCATTGGAAACTCCGCTTTTGAAGAATGTTCAAGCTTGACTTCACTTGAAATTCCTGACAGTGTAACTTCAATTGGAAAAAGTGCATTTGAAAGCTGTTCAGGTCTTATATCTATAAAGCTATCTGAAAATATAACCAAGATTTCTGAAAATATGCTTTACGAATGCAAAGGTCTTACATCACTTAATATACCCGATGGAGTAACTTCAGTAGAACAGTATGCTCTTAGAGATTGTACTTCAATGACTGATATAACCATACCTGAAAGTGTAACTTATTTTGGTTATGGTGCATTCTGGGATAATGCATGGCTCGATGCAAAAAAACAGGAAAATCCCTTTGTCATTGTAAATAATATACTGATTGATGCATCTGAGTGCACAGGCAATGTATCAATTCCTGAAAATGTAAAAACTATTGGAGTTGGTGCTTTTTATTTTAATGAAAATGTAACTTCAGTTGAAATGTCTGATAATGTGAAAAAGATTGAAGAAAGTGCTTTTTATTATTGCACAGCTCTTGAAAGCATAAATCTTTCAGATTCAATAGAAAGCATAGAAAGATGGGCATTCAGACAATGCCATAAATTAGTGCTGGATAAAATACCAAACAGTGTTTCATCTATGAGTGGAAATCTGATATTTGAAAATTGTTATAATATAACATCAATGAAACTTCCTGTTTCTCTGAAAAGCATCGGAAGCTTTATGTTTAAAGATTGCAATGCACTAAAGGAAGTTACTATTTCAAAAAATACCACAAATATCGGACAGGGAGCTTTCGGAACTTGCAGCAATCTTACAGATGTATATTATCAGGGAACAGAGGAAGAATGGCAGAATATATATATATCTTCCGCAAACAACTGTCTTGACAATGCAGTAATTCATTATAATTCAGATGCCTATGATTCAGATTATTATAATGGTAAATACGGTGAAAACTGTACATATACTTTTGATTCAGCTACGGGAACTCTTACAATAAGCGGTTCAGGAAATATGATGCGTTACGACGGAGAAGCATATCCCTGGCAAAGCTATAAGAATGATATAAAGAAAGTAATTATTGAGAATGGAGTGGAAAGTATCAGCGCTTATGCTTTTTCACAGTGCAGAAATTTAATCTCCATTGATATCTCAGAAACTGTATCAAGTATAGATAATAATTTAAGCAACTGGATAGAAAACTGTCCGAATTTAACTGAGTTTAATGTTTCTGAAAATAATCTCTACTTTTCAAGCAGTGACGGTGTATTGTTTGATAAATCAAAAAGTACGCTGATTAAATGTCCGGAAAATTATCAGAAAACTGAATATATTATTCCGAATGAAGTTAAAACAATAAATATGGGTGCATTCCTTGACTGCAACAATCTGACATCTGTTATACTTTCAAATAATATCACAGAAATAGCTTCATTGACATTTTATAACTGTGCAGGCTTAACATCGGTAACAATTCCTGACAGTGTCACTTCAATTTGGTATTCTGCATTTAATTACTGCAATAAATTAACAGATGTTTATTACTTGGGAACAGAAAAAGAATGGAATAGTATTGAAATAGGTTCAGATAATGAATGTTTAACAAATGCAGCCATCCATTATAATCTTTCAGAATCTGAAAACTCTTTTGAATGGAATAAAAATAACTGGAGCTTTACAAATTCCACTGAATATTTTAATAATAAACAGACATGGTACATTGAAGATAACGACCTTGAAAAATTACTGTCACGCTGCAACAATAATGAAAAAATCGGCATACAGAAAAAACTGAAAAAAAATAGTTACTGGGACGGTTCGTGTGTCGGACTTAGTATTCTTTCGGTACTGAATACTCAGAATATCTTTAATACAAATGAATATTTTGAAAATACTTCCTGTCTTTATGATTTACCTGCTCCCAATCATGACAGCCTTGAATCCATGATAACATATTATCACCTTGCACAGAAACTTGATGCATTCAATCAGAAAAAAAATGAAACAGCATATCTTACAGAATCAGAAAAGCTTACTGAAATAATATCTCAATTAACTGAATCAAATGAACCGATTATTCTGCTTTATTCCCAGAAAAGTTTCGGTGGTCATGCCGTTGTCGCATATGGCGTGGAAGAAGGTTCATGGATAAAAAACAATACAAGATATTCAGGAAGAATATTAATTTATGATAATTTAAATTATGATTTTAATGATGATTACTGTCTTTATTACAGTGCTGATTTGACAAAGTGGACAATACCTGCTTATCCTTCTGTAAACACATCAAATAACGCTGCAATAAGACTTTACAGCAATGAATCAGAAATAATAAACAATATCAGCTATTTTGATGATACATCTGCTGAAACATCATTTGGAAACAACTACATTGCCGATTTGAATACAAACGCTCATGATTCTGATTTTTCACTCAGCAAAATTTCATCAAATAATGGCGATTTCGGTATAGGCAGTGCCTTAAAGGACGATGAAATAAGAATAGATTATGACTATTCAGCAGGCACTTCATCATATGATTACTATGACATTCTGCTTAAAGACGGCAAATCAGGATATATGTATAAAATTGACTCCGAACCTGCGGATATAGATTTATCAATGGATTATGAAAATGATTTGCTTTTTGCCAATGTAAAAAATGCTAAATATGCAGCCTTTACTCCTGACGGATATATTGAAGCAGGTGCTGAAGAAGGCGACTTTAAACTTGAGTCAGTATCCAATGAAGGTTCATATACATTGCCTTGGTATGATTTATCAATTTCAGGATATGCAAGCAACTACATTTCACTTGAAAAAGTTAATGATGGATTTATAATTTCAGGAGATAACCTTACAAATGTAAAAGTTCTTGCAAACAATGATGAAATTTATGCCGGAACAGTATTCACTTCTGACTGTGACAGCGTACTTGCATATGCTATTGATGATTATACAATCGGAATAAAAACTGACAGCAATAATGACGGCATTTACGATAAAATACTGCAATCATTTTCAATTAAAACAGGTGATGTCAATTGTGACGGTGAAATTGATGTCCGTGATGTAACAATGCTCAAACAGTATATTGTAAAAATTGCAGACCTTGATGATACTGAAATGTATATGTCAGACATTATATCTGATAATATTATTGATGTAAAAGACCTCGGACAGCTTATAAAATATGTTATCAAAGTTATTGATAAATTTTAAAAATGAAAATATAAATCATAAAATAAAGATTATAAGATATAAAATCCCTGAACGAAACATTCAGGGATTTTTATTTTATATATGAATTTATTTAAAAATTTCATTAATCAGCAAGTCTGAATTTCTGAGAACCATCATTACCGCCATTCATAAAGATTGACTTAGGTTTAGCCCATACTTCTGAACTGCCGTGGAGAGATTTATATATAACAAGTTCTTCAAGAGTTTCTGCATTTTTAGCAATAGCAATTACCATATATACATTGCCCTTGCCGTCAATATACTTTCTGTTTACAAGGACTTCTTCAGGAATTTCAGATACAAATTCAGATTCCGTATTTTCATTTGAATTGATGATATCATCTGTAACAATTATCATTGATGAAAAAGGAGGCATCTTAATGTAAGCATTGCCGTTTTCAACTTTGAGTGACTGACCACTGAATACATCAACAAGTGCAGGAAGATGTGTACCAAAATTAAGGTCATAGTCCTTGTCTTCAAGATTAAGCGCAACATATACAATCTGACCATTAAGTTCCTTTTTGAAAACAAGCTGCTGATTTCTTACAATTATAGTCTGATAACTGCCTGTTCTGAGTGCAGGATAAGCTTTATATATACGGCCAAGTTTTATAATATGATTAAGAAGCTTTGTGTTGCCTGTTCTGTTAAGTTCATCAAGGTCAAGGCATGGTCTTAATCCATCATCAGAATTATTTTCATGTATGCCATGAATACCAAATTCACTTCCATAATAGATTGACGGTATACCCGGCATTGTATAAGCGATTGTATAGCAGTTTTCAAGATGTTCTGAATTTTTAAGAGTGCTTGCAAGCCTGTTTACATCATGGTTGTCGACAAATGTAAAGAGCTTTATATTCTTATAAATACCATTGTTACCGAACTGTCTGTTTATAGAATAGTCTATTTCAAAGTAGTTTTTGTCATTATGTGAAGAATAGATGCCTTTATAACATTCATAGTTTGTGGTACTGTCAAGCATTTCAGGGTTAGCCCACCTGTTATAGTCACCATGTATAATTTCTCCCATAAGCCAGAAATCAGCTTTTTTACTCTTACAAAAATATCTGAGTCTTTTAAAGAAATCAAAATCAATGCAGTCAGCAGCATCAAGACGTATTCCATCAATATCAAATTCATTAATCCACATTTCAACAGCATTAATAATATGGTCGGCAGTTTCAGGATTTCTCATATTGAGTTTTACGAGATTATAATGTCCGTTCCAGCCTTCATACCAGAAATTATCTCCGCAGGGACTCTGACCATCGAAATTAAGATTCTGAAACCATGAACAGTATTTTGATTCTCTGCCCTTTTCCTGAACGTCTTTAAATGCCCAGAAATTACGTCCTACATGATTGAAAACTCCGTCAACAACAATTTTTATACCGTTTTCATGAAGTTTCTGACATATATTCTTAAATGAAGCATTATCTCCGAGTCGCCTGTCAATGGTCATATAGTCAGTAGTATCATATCCATGCTCAACAGATTCAAATACAGGGCCAAGATAAACTGCTGTAATTTCCATCTTTTTAAGATGCGGAATCCAGTCAATAATTTTATCAAGCCTGTATCTCACTTCTCCGCCGTCATTGAATTTCTCAGCACCACAGAAACCAATCGGATAGATGCTGTAAAATACCGCATTTTCATACCATAAACTCATTTGTCTTTAACCTCCGTGTAATCTAAAATTATTATATATATATTCTATGCCTTTGAATCTGTTCCTTCAAGAAAGTAAGAAGCTTCCATATCTGCAATATTAAGTGCAAATGCAAGCGGAAAGCTTTCAAAGACACGTCCTATCGTATTTTTATCTTCAATTCCTGAAAATCCCATATGATAACGTATTGCCATAGCTTCAAAAGGTTCTATATACATAAACCTTGAAATAAGAAAAACTGATTTTTCACCATGACCATAAGGAAAAGATTCATTTACAGCATAATAAGGAACTTTCTGCCATTCACCATCAATCTTTGCATTACGATAATCAATGGTATAAAAATTTGCTTTGCAAAGGTCATGAAGAAGTGAAACTATAGCAATGCTTTCATCACTGTAATTCATATTGTAAACCTGCTTCACTCTTTCACGCTCAAGATAATTTTTAAGGCACTGATATACATTTACACTATGTTCAACAAGTCCTCCTTCATATGCACCATGAAATCTTGTACTGGCAGGAGCAGTAAAAAAATCAGTACTTTCAATATATTTGAGAAGCTTTTCAGCTCCCTTTCTTTTTATAATATAAGTATTGTATATATCCAGAAATTCTTCTTTTTTACCCATAAAGCCCTCCTTTTATTGAATATCAGAATAGTAAACTGAATTAATAATCATACTTCCATCGGAACTTTTTTCAAATGAAATTATAAATTCAACTGATTTTTCAGTTTCTGAATATTCTTCTGTTTCAACAGCCGAATTCATTTCATCATATGCTGTAGTATATAATGATTCAGATGTTTCTGCCGCAAATACATAATTAACTTTCATATTAACAGAATATATTGTAATTTTATCAACTCTTTCTGCATTTATAACAGCATCTGAAACTTTATTCACACTTTTTCCCAGATATTCACTAATAATGATATCAGTATAATATTCAAAACTGGTGGTATCTCTCAAAGCTGATTTATCATCAGCAGACAAAGCCTCGATATATTTAACAGACTTATCTGCCATTTCATTAATGTCCTTATATGAAATATTTCCGCTGTAATTACTGAAATCAGCAGTAAATGTAAAAGGTTTTCCGGAAACAGCACGTACCAGTTCAAATGAAATAAATTCGAGCCTGTCATCAGATATTACTGTATAATATTTACTTCTGTTCTTTGAAAGAATTATTTCATTTCCTGAAATACTGAATGAATCCCAGGTTTCATCAACATACAAAGTACCATTATTTCTCAAAATAATATATTCGTTACTGTTCTGAGGCTTTCCTGCTACAACATTTCTTCCAGCAAGTTCAAGAGATGAATATGCAAGCGGTGTTATTATATTTTCTTCCCTGTCAATCATTCCGAAAACTTCAGCATTATCTATAATACGACTTACAATGAAATATTCATTTGAAACAGCCTTTATTGAATTCCATTGAGGCAAAACTATCTGATTTCCGTTAAGGTCTGAAACTCCATAAAAACCTTTTTTATCCCTGAAAATCTTATAATCATTATTCCCATATATATCAGAATTCTGTTCAGATGGATTTTCTGATATTACCTGTGAAGTTTCTGAATAAAAGCTTACTGCTGAAATGCAGAATATGCAAATCACAATCATAAGCACAGGGGCAATCAGCTTTATACGCTTATTCAGATATTTCATCTCTATTCTTCAAGTCCTCTTCCGTTTCGCCTATAACATAAATTGGTCTTCTTTTTGCTTCAAGATAAGTCTTTGCAAGATACTGACCAAGTATTCCGGTGCATAAAAGCTGAAGTCCGCTGAACATAAATATAGCACACATTATTGACGGATATCCGGCAACATGCTCACCAAATACAAGCGTTTTTATAATAGTTACAACTATCATTATAAAAGCTATTATACAGGCAATTACTCCAAGCAGTGAGGCAATAGCAAGCGGAGCTGTTGAAAATGCCATTATTCCCTCAAGTGAATAAAGAAACAGTTTCCAGAAAGACCATGCAGTAGTTCCTGCTGCACGTTCAACATTCTCATACTCAATATATTTTACTCTGAAACCTACCCAGCTGAATATGCCTTTAGAAAAGCGGTTATATTCCTTCATTGAAAGAATTGAATCAACCATATGTCTTGTCATAAATCTGAAATCCTGAGCACCATCAACAATTTCAGTCTGTGAAATTTTATTCATTATTTTATAAAACTGCCTTGCAAACCACGAACGGATTTTTGACTCACCTTTACGGCTTACACGTCTTGTTGTAGCACAGTCATATTCACCGCTTTTTACATATTCATACATCTTTGGAATAAACTCCGGAGGGTGCTGTAAGTCAGCGTCCATAACAACGACATAATCTCCTTTTGATGCTTCAAGCCCTGCGTACATACCTGATTCCTTACCGAAATTTCTTGAAAATGATATATATCGTACATTTTTATCTTTTCTTGCCAGTTCTCTTAACATTGGCAGAGTTTTATCCTTTGAGCCATCATTTATAAAAATAAGTTCAAAGGAAAGATAATCATATTTAGCTTTCATATCCGCCATAATTTCATTTATCTTATCATAAAAAAGAGGAAGAACCTCCTGCTCATTATAGCACGGAACGATTACAGATATAAGCTTCATATTAACGTTGCTCCTTTTTAAGCATAATAAAATATGCATATTAATATATCAGTCTATTATATGATACAACATATTGTGTAATTTTTCAAGCATTTAAAAGAATTTTTTATTTTTTTCATAAAACTGTCTGAAGAAAATATTTCTATTTATGCAGGAATTATGTCTGTAGCATATATTTTTGATGCCGTATTACAGAACCGATGTTACAGAAAAGCTATAATGCTCGACCGGTCATTTTCAATAATCGAAAAAAGAAAAGCACTGATTTTTAACACTCTAATTGATGAATATTTTCTAATAGCAAGACCGAAAGCTGAAATTGTACATAAAACATTTATTGGTTTATAAAACAAAAACAGGGAAATGATTTTTTACCATAGTTCCCCTGTTTTTATCGGTAAAAGAATAATTAAAGATAAAGATTTTTTACAAGATTAATCATTTCAATTGCAGACAATGCACAGTCATATCCCTTATTTCCAGCCTTAGTGCCTGCTCTTTCAATTGCCTGTTCAATATTTTCTGTAGTAACCACGCCAAAAAGAACAGGTATTCCTGATCTAAGGGAAGCTGATGCAATTCCCTTTGAAACTTCATTGCATACATAGTCATAATGCGATGTTGAGCCTCTTATAACTGCACCTACACATATAACAGCATCGTATTTTCCTGAACACGCCATTTTATCAGCAATAAGCGGTATTTCAAATGCTCCCGGAACCCATGCAAGCGTTATGTCATCATCGTTTATATTATGACGCTTAAGACAATCAACTGCTCCTCCAACAAGCTTTGTTGTTATAAATTCATTAAATCTTGATGCAACAATTGCAATTTTTGCACCCTCGGCAACTAATTTTCCTTCAATAACATTCATTTTTATTATCCTCTCTGTATATATATTAATAATTCAAAAGATGTCCCATTTTTCTCTGCTTTGTTTTCAGATAAAATTCATCATATGCAGTGGGCTTTATCTGAATAGGCACTCTTTCAGTAATTTCTATTCCATATGCTGAAATACCTGTTATTTTTTCAGGATTATTTGTAAGCAGCTTTAACTTTGTGACCCCTAAATCCTTTAAAATCTGTGAACCACAGCTATAATCCCTGAGGTCAGGAGCAAATCCCAGCTGAATATTTGCTTCTACTGTATCAGCACCACCGTCCTGAAGTTCATAGGCTTTAAGCTTATTAATAAGTCCTATCCCTCTGCCTTCCTGCCTGAGATATACCATTACTCCCCTGCCTTCCTTTGCAATCTGTTTCATAGCACTGTCAAACTGCTGTCCGCAGTCACATCTGCATGAACCGAGAACATCTCCCGTCAGACATTCCGAATGAACACGGCAAAGAACAGGCTTACCATCTGAAACATCTCCCATAGCAAGAGCGATATGATGTTCACCATTAATTTCATTGATATATCCATATATAGTAAATTCGCCGTATTTTGTCGGCATCTTTGCACATGCTTCACGCTTCATGAATTTATCATTTTTCTTACGATATTTTTTAAGTTCGTCAATTGTAATAAATTTAAGATTATGTTCCTTAGCAAATTCGATAAGCTCTGATTTTCTCATCATTGTACCGTCTTCACGCATAATTTCACAGCAAAGACCGACTTGAGTAAGTCCTGCAATTCTCATAAGGTCAACAGTAGCTTCAGTATGACCGTCACGCTCAAGAACACCACCTTTTTTAGCTTCAAGAGGGAACATATGACCGGGTCTTCTGAAATCGGCAGGCTGTACATCAGGTTCAGTACATTTAATCGCAGTTACTGAACGTTCATACGCTGAAATTCCTGTTGTTGTGCTTACATGGTCAATGGATTCAGTAAAGGCAGTACAATGATTATCAGTGTTATGCTCCACCATCTGATGAAGACCTATTTTCTGTATCATTTTTGAACTCATGGGCATACATATAAGACCCTTTGCATAAGTTGCCATAAAGTTTACATTAGCCTGAGTTGCAAACTGTCCCGCACATATTAAATCGCCTTCATTTTCTCTGTCCTCATTGTCTGTAACAACAATAATTTTTCCGTTTTTCAAATCTTCAAGTGCTTCCTCAATTGTATTAAACCGGAACATATAAAAATCACTCCTTTTAAATGAATCCTTTTTCACAAAGAAAATCCATAGTAATTCCTTTTTTATCAGATTTCTCATTCTGATTTAAAAGCATTTTTTCAACATATTTCCCTATTATATCACATTCAAGATTAACTCTATCACCTGATTTTTTCATAGTAAGGGTAGTTTTATCCTGAGTATGCGGAATTATTGAAACTTTAAAGCATCTGCTGTCCACATACGCAACTGTAAGACTTATGCCGTCAATCGCAACAGACCCTTTTTCAACTATATATTTCAGTATGTTCTCATCAGCTGATACAGTAACCCATATGGCATTATCTTCACGTTTAAGAGATGATATAATACCTGTACCGTCAATATGACCTGAAACTATATGACCTCCGAAACGTCCATTCACAGGCATTGCACGTTCAAGATTGACAATGCTTCCCTGTTTTATATCGGAAAGAGCTGTTCTGCGGACTGTTTCAGCCATAACATCAGCAGAAAAACAAGATTTTGTCAAATCTGTCACAGTAAGGCATATACCATTCACTGAAATGCTGTCACCAATTTCTGTATTTTCAAGAACATTATCAGCAGAAATTACAAGCCTGTATGATTTTATCCCTTTTTTTATATCAGATATTCTGCCAAGTTCTTCAATAATTCCTGTAAACATAAAAATTATCCTTTCAGATTATATTTCAGAAGAATATCATTTCCCAAAACTTCAACAGATGGTTTTTCCATAATGATACAGTCTTTTACATATCCAAAACCATCACCGCCGACAGATGATTTTGCATTTTTACCGCCGAAAATTTTCGGGGCAATATATGCAAAAACCTGAGAAACAATTCCGCTTTTTAATGCACTGAAATTAAGTTCAGCTCCACCCTCAAGCAGAACACTGTCAATTTTCATACTTCCCAGAATATTCATAAGTTCCTTTAAATCAACATGACCATTATCAGAACTTGTCTTTATAAATTTTACTCCGTATTCAGAAAGAATTTTCTCCTTATCAGGATTATCATCTGTATATGCAATATATGTGGAAATTTTATTCGCAGTTTTTACAATATTGCAGTCATATGGTATTCTCAGATGACTATCGCATATAATCCTTATAGGATTACTTGGATTTTCAATACGGCAGTCAAGCATAGGATTGTCTGCAAGGACTGTTCCTATTCCTGCCATAATTGCTGAAACACGCTGTCTGAGAAAATGTGTATGCTGTCTTGCAATATCCGAAGTAATCCATTTTGAATCTCCTGTAACAGTGGCAGTTTTACCATCAGCAGTCATTGCATATTTCATAATTACAAATGGAGTCTTATGAGTTATATAATGAAAAAATATTTCATTTATACTGTCGCATTCATCAGAGAGAACATTTTCATATACTTCAATACCATTTCTGCGAAGAATTTCAATTCCTTTTCCTGCAACAAGCGAATTTGGGTCGCCTGAACCTATAAAAACACGCTTAATCTTTTTTTCAATAATTATTTCAGTGCATGGCGGAGTTTTTCCATAATGACAGCAAGGTTCAAGGGTAACATACAAATCAGCATTTTCAGGAGATTCAGTACAGTTGGCAAAAGCATTTCTTTCTGCATGAAGCTGACCATATTTCTCATGCCAGCCCTCACCTATTATTTTATTATCTTTAACAATCAACGCACCGACAAGAGGATTTGGATTTACAAATCCTATACCTTTTCTGGCAAGTTCTATGGCACGGCTCATATATTTTTCATCTATTCCGACAAGCGCATCTTCAACATTACCCAAACAACCGCTTATAAGCTAATGAGTGCAGAAAAGGACGGCTTATGAATTTCATATATTCAAA
>CAYRPZ010000037.1:0-15878 GCA_964426275.1 uncultured Ruminococcus sp.
TAATTTTGTGTTATAAGCACAAAAAAAATTAAAGATTGATTATAAATATTGACTTTTACGCTTTAATATTATATATTAGACTTACCGAAAAAATTACGGCATGATTATGTGCTGACAAGGTGAGTGAAGTGTTTTCGGAATAATATCAGCGGCTGTGTCCGTTATTACAGGTCGTGATTGTTTGGTTTCGATAAAAAATATCGCTGAAAAATGCGGAGTTTCAATTGCAACAGTCAGCAAGGCTCTCAATAATCACAGCGATGTGAGCAGTGCTACTAAGAAACTTGTCTGTGATACTGCAAATGCAATGGGGTATTTCCCTAATGCACAGGCTATTGCTCTGAAAACAAATAAAACGTTCAGTATCGGTGTGCTTATGATTGATAAAGCCGGAAGCGGTCTTAAACATTCATATTTTTCTTCGGTTCTTGATAGCTTTAAGGTTGAAGCAGAAAAAAACGGATACGATATTATGTTTATAAACAGTAAAATCGGAAACCGTAATATGTCATACCTCGAACACTGCAGATACAGAAATTTTGACGGTGTGTTCGTTGCCTGTGCGGATTTTTGCAATGATGACATCATTGAACTTTTAAAAAGTGATTTGCCTGTCGTTGCGGTTGACTATGCAGGTGAAAATAAATATTCCGTATTGTCTGACAATAGGCTTGGCATTAAGGAGATTGTAACTTATGTTCACAGTATGGGTCATTCAAAAATAGCTTATATCTATGGTGAAAGTTCTCAGGTAACATCAAACAGGGTGGAATCATTTGTTGAAACAATGGAGAGTTTCGGGCTTGAAGTAAGCCCTGATTATGTAAAAAAAGGCAGATATCATGATGCTGTCAGTACAGAAAAAATTGTTTCACAGATGCTTGAGCTTTATGAACCGCCTACCTGTATTCTGATGCCGGATGATTTTTCAGCTCTCGGAGCTTTCAGAGCAGCGGAAAATGCCGGACTTTCAATACCTGACGATATTTCAATTGCAGGCTATGACGGTCTTTACTTCGCCCGTATGACAAAACCTCGTTTTACTACAGTCATACAGGATACTCAGTCAGTCGGAAGACTTGCCGCAGAGTTGCTTGTAAAAGTTATTGAAAAAAAGGAAATAACTCAGGACTGCATTACTGTAAAAGGCAGTTTTATAAGCGGCGAAACAGTCAAATGTCTGGCTAAAAACTAATTTTATGCTTATTATATTAAATTTAATATAATATAATTATTTAAGGAGGAATTTTTTCAAATGAACAGTTTAAAAAGAACATTGGCTCTTATTGCCACTCTCGCTCTTGCTTCAACAGCTCTCGTAGGCTGTGGTGATTCAAGCTCATCTTCATCAAGTACAGCTGACTCATCATCATCATCAGATTCATCATCAGCAGCAGATGATTCATCATCAGCAGCAGACGATGATTCATCAGCAGCAGACGATGATTCATCAGCAGCAGAAGACGGTGATTCATCATCAGCAGAAGGTGGCGAAGTTAGTCTTCCTACAGACGGTGATACACTTACAATTATGTCATGGAATACAGAATTTCCAGACATGGTAAAGAATTACTACTGCAAGGATAAGGGCTGGACAGATAATGGCGACGGTACATTCACAAAGGACGGCGTTACACTTAACGTTGTTGCTCACGGTGTAGGCGGTAGCGAAGCTTCACAGTACTATGACAACTACTTTAAGTCAGGTGAAGACATCGACCTCTACTGCGTAGAAGCAGACTGGGCTCTTAACTACCTCAACGATGATGAACTCTCAGCTCCTCTTTCTGATGTAGGTATCTCTGAATCAGAACTTTCTAACCAGTATCAGTATACAAAGGATGTTGGTACATCAGAATCAGGCGTGCTTAAGGGTGTATCATGGCAGTGTGCTCCTGGTGGTTTTGCTTACAGAACTGACCTCGCTAAGGAATATCTCGGTGTAGAAACTCCTGAAGAAATGCAGGAAAAGGTTAAGGACTGGGATACATTCATGGCAACTGCTGAAGAAGTTTACAATGCTTCAGGTGATAAGAAAACTGCTCTTACAACATCACTCGGCGGTGTTTGGCAGGTATTCTCATCAACTAAGGATTCAGCTTGGGTTGTAGACAACAAGCTCGTTATTGATGATACAGTTACAAACTTCGTTGAAATGGCTCATACAATGTATGAAAAAGGCTATGTATGCCCAGGCATTACACAGTGGTCATCAGACGGAAGCTGGCTTGCTCAGGGTCAGACAGACTCAACTATGGGTTACTTCGTATCAACATGGGGTATCGGTGAAACAATCCTTGAAGCAGCTGCTGGCGGTGAAGGCGGTGCAACATATGGTAAGTGGGGACTCGTAGTAGGACCTCAGGATTACTACTGGGGCGGTACATGGCTCACAGTTTCACCTCAGTGCGACAACGCTGATATAGTTGCTGATATCATCAGATATTTCACAGTAGACAATGAATCAATGGAAGCTTATGCTCTTGCATCTTCAGACTTCGTAAACAATAAGGAAGTTATGCAGGGTATTGTTGACGGCAATAAGAACTCAAATGCTAACCTCGGCGGTCAGGATCAGTTTGCTGTATTCATGGAAGCTGCTGATAAGATTGACCTTTCCGGCAAGCTTACTAAGTACGATGCTGATATCAAGAATGAATTCACAACTGCTTATGACGCTTACAATAAGGGTGATTATTCAAGTGTTGATGAAACAATTGAAGCATTTAAGGATGCTGTTGCTGCTAAGATTACAGACCTTACATGGGATGAATAATTAACATCTGAAATTAAATAAATAAAAAAGGGAATGCTGCGGGGTGAATTTTAATCATCCTGTGGCTTATCCCTATATATATGATATTTGATGATTATTAAAATTACGTATTTTAGGAGAGTGAATAACTTATGCCAGCTTCAGCAGCTCAGCGTAATATCCGTAAGATAAGTTACGCTAAATACGGCTATATGTTCATATTGCCGTTCTTCCTGATATATGCTATATTTCAGCTCTATCCGTTGATTTATACATTTACTATCAGTACATCAAACGTAAAAGATGATGTTGATACATTTGTAGGTCTTCAGAACTTTAAAGACCTTATGTTTACATCAACAAATCGTACAACAAAAGCATTACATGAAGGATTTGTAAGTGCTATCGTAAATACACTTAAAATTTGGCTTGCAAACTTCCTTCCGCAGATTGCACTTTCATTGCTTCTTGCTGTATGGTTTACAGATTCAAAGCTTAAAATCAAAGGTAAGGGTTTCTTTAAAGTTGTTATGTATATGCCTAACATTATAACAGCTTCATCAGTAGCTGTACTCTTCCTTTCACTTTTCGGTGAAACAGATGCTTCTCCTGTAAATGGAACACTCATGAGAATGGGACTTATTGATGCTCCTATTAAGTTCATCACTGACGGTTCAATCAAAAGAGGAATGGTTTCATTTATTCAGGCATGGATGTGGTACGGAAATACTATGATTCTTCTTATGTCAGGTATCATGGGTATAAGCCCGTCACTCTTTGAAGCTGCAAATATTGATGGTGCTAATTCATGGCAGACATTTGTACATATTACAGTTCCAAGTCTTAGACCAATTCTTCTTTATACATTGATTACATCAATGATTGGTGGTCTTCAGATGTTCGATATCCCGCTTCTTTACAACAACGGTACTGCATATGACCCGAACACTAAGACAATTGCAATATTTATATATGAACGTTATGTTGGTACAATAAAACAGTATGGTTATTCAGCTGCTGCTTCAATTTTACTCTTTATTATAACAAGTATTCTCGGTTCAATAACATTCTACATGAATCGTGACGTAGATGCTGCTGCTCGCAAAAAACAGCTTAAAAAACAGAAAAAACAGCTTAAGCAGCAGAATAAAGGATTGGGAGGATTTTAGAAATTATGAGCATGAAATCAACATATAATTCAAAAGATAACTATAATGCAAAACTTAGAACTCAGTCAATCCTTATTATGATTGTTTGCATTATACTTTCAATTATAAGTCTTCTTCCTATCTGGATTCTTGTTTGTAATGCAACAAGAACTCATTTGCAGATTTCAAATGGTGTAAGCCTTATCCCAAGTACACACTTCCTTGAAAACTACAGAAACCTTATGGCAAAAGACGTATTCAAACCGTTCATAGGTTTTAAAAACAGCTTTATAATTTCAGCATGTGCAACAGTTCTTTCTGTTTTCTTCTCAGCTTTGACAGCATACGGTCTTACCGTTTATGATTTTAAAATCAGAGAAGGTGCATACACATTTATTCTTGCAGTTCTTATGATTCCTGCACAGGTATCCGGTGTTGGTTTTATGAACTTCATGATTAAAGTTAATCTCTATGACACATTGATTCCGCTTATTGTTCCGGCAGTTGCCGCTCCTGCTGTTGTATTCTTTATGCGACAGTATCTTAAATCATCGTTCCCGCTTGACATTGTTGAGGCATCACGTATTGACGGGTGCGGAGAATTCAGAACATTTCTTCAGATTGGTATTCCTATGATGAAACCGGCTATCGCTGTACAGGCTATCTTCGCTTTCATTCAGAACTGGAACAACTACTTCACACCAAGTATGATGATTGTTAGTGAATCAAAGAAAACTCTCCCGATGATGATTAAGAGCCTTAGCTCAGACAGACTTGCTACTGATTATGGTATTATTTATTCAGGTATCGCAATTTCAATTATTCCGCTTGTTGTTGTATATCTTATCCTTTCAAGATTTATCATCGAAGGTGTTGCACTCGGTGGTGTAAAGGAATAATATTAAATTGCATTACATATTGTTTATCTATAATAAAAAAACACAGCTTTTTGCTGTGTTTTTTTATTGTATTTTAAAGAAAAATATGTTATAATAAGGTTACTTTATATTATGAACGGAGGTTAAACATTGACAGAGGATAAAATACTTGATTACTGGAATGATTTGAAAAAATCACGCAATCTCAACACATCTAAGACTTTGGAGGAATACATTTCAGAGGGAAAGGGTAATCCTGAGAATTTTAATATTTCAGCTTGCTGTACTTTCTGGGATTATCCAAGTAATCTTGTAAAAGAGATGAAAAGCGGAAATAATTCTGATATGGCGAAAAGAGTTCTTTATGTTATGTCAAAACTTAGCCAGAGAGGTTGTATGTTGACATATTATTATTCAAAATCCAATCTTGAAGTGTGTCAGAAACTGGGATATTCATTCGGTGAAGTTATAGATTCAATTGATTTTTCAAGAGGTTATACTGATTATTCTGCTATTTCTCAGGATTTTGTAAATCTTTATGGTGAAGAAACATTGGAATATCTTACAAGTGCAAAGCTCGAAGCTGAATATTCTGTAAAATTTAAAGACTATAAATTCCTTACAATGATTGGAATACTTGTTGAATTTGTGATGCAAGATTATGAAAAGTATAAAGAATATATACCAGTGATATATAAGTATATTAATAAATTTAATTCCGGTTGCCAGCTGGGGATAATTTGCAGAATGTACAATCTAAATGATGAAACAATGGCGCAGTTTAAAAAATGTGCTGAAAACATTAGTTATTATACTGCAATGTCAAATTATTTTAAAAGATATCATGGCGGCGTATTCAAAGAGGAAATTTATAAACTTGGTTTTAAGAAAAATTATTATCATGCATTTATGAAGAACTATTTCAATCTTGCTGATGATGTATTCAGAAAAGGTCTTGATGAACTCTATAATGAAGATAAAACTATGTTTGCTGATGTGTGCTATGATATAATTCAAAACAAACAGCAGTATGGCTCTGAAATAGCAATATATGCACTTACAGTAATGCTTATGAATAATGATGGGCAGCGTGAACTTGGTGCGGCAGCTGAAAAAGTATCGCATTATATTCATTTACTCGTTGATGATATAAATAATACAGGTATAAAAGGAGTAGAAAAGGTTATTAATTTTGCAGATTTTGTGAAACTTATGAATTCAGATGAAATATCTGTTAAGGATTTGGATTTGAAATTCCGTAAATACAGATATTGTGGCGGAATAGAGAGAACATTCAAGATAATGTCATTGCTTTATGATTTATTTGAGCCTGCTAAAAAATGTATAAATCTGCTTATGCTCTATGCTGACAGCAAATCTGAAAACTGCCATATCAGCAGTTTTTATATAGAGTTTGTAACGCAAAGGAAAAGATGGCTGAAAATTCCTCAATCAGAAAGTATAAATGCTCTTGCTAAAGTTCTCCCTGTTGCAGCATTCTTTAAAATATATTGTTTTGCAAATTCAAACAATTGGTATCAAAGCCGTATAAAGATTGATAAAATTGAAATTATCCGACTTGTATCGGAAAATCCTGATAAGGCACTGGAGTATTTTGGACAGATTAAGGATATTAATTACACATCTGCATGGCTTGAACTTTATTATAGTATAGATATGGAAAAGGATTTTTCACCACTCATTGATGCACTCAAGGGCAAATCCAAAATTCTTCGCAAGAAATCATTTGAAATTGCTGAAAATTTTGAGAATGAAATCCGCTCTGAACTTGAAAAAATACTTCCTAAACTTAAAGGCGAGGGAAATATTAATGTATCACAGCTTATTAAAAAATGGGATAATATAAGAAAATTCGGCAAGGATTTTGCATTCGCATCAAATGAATTTACTGAAGAATTTTGTAAGGAAAATCTCAATTCATCAGCAGTAAGAAAAATTTCATGGATAGATGAACAGTGCTTTGAAGGCATAAGATATGCGGATTTAAGCGGTACAGCATCTCCTAACATTATGAAATATATCATAAGTGAATATATGATAATTGATGAACCTTATAGAATTACTATATGTGACAAAGTGGTAAATTGTCTTAACAAATCGGATTTTCAGTCATCACTGGAGAATATATTCAGATTATGGGTTGAAGATGGTGCTGATACGAAAAAGAAGTTTATTTCACTTCCGTACTGTATATATGCATCTGATACCCAGATATTAAAACTCAAAAAACAGCTTGAAGTATGGGCTGGTGCATCAAGAGGAGCATTAGCATCATTTGTTGTTAAAAATATAGCTCTTAACGGTGGAAGTATCGCACTGCTTACCATTGACACCATTTCAAAGAAATTTCCGAACAATATGGTTAAAAATGCGGCAAAAGATGCAATATCATTTGCTGCTGAAAGTTTTGAAATTTCCGTAGATGAACTTACAGACAGAATTGTTCCTAATCTTGGATTTGATAAGAATGGTGAGAAAATTTTTGATTATGGTGCAAGAACTTTTACAGTTTCACTTATGCCAGATTTCAGTCTTTCAATTCATGATAATGCAAAAAATAAGGATATAAAAAATCTTCCTAAGCCGAATGATAAAGATGATATGATAAAGGCTGAAAATGCCAAAAAGGAACTTTCTGAACTCAAAAAGCAGATAAAGGCTGTTATTGCATCACAGAAACAGCGTCTTGAAAGAGTATTGATGAATGGAAGAACATGGAGCGTTGAAAAATGGCGTAATCTTTTTGAAGAAAATGCGGTTATGCATTGTTTTGCAGAAAAGCTGATATGGGGAACTTATGAGGACGGAAAGCTTAAAGATACATTCAGGTATCTTTCTGACGGTTCATTCTGTAATGAGGAAGATGATGAATATGAACTTCCTGAAAATGCACAGATAACACTTGTTCACCCTGTAGAACTCAGCAATGAGCTTATTGCAAAATGGTCTGAACAGCTTGAAGATTATGAGATAATACAGCCATTCAATCAGCTTTTTGCAAAGGTTATAAAATTGAATGATGATGATATATCTCCTGATAATACGGTGGTAAAATATGACGGAAAACAGTTCACAGTAAGCAAAATAAGCAGTGCTGCTAAAAAATACGATATGTCAAGAGGAGCAGTATTAGATGGCGGAGGCTTTGACGGATATGAACTTACAGATACATATCTTGGAATTACTATGCTTATATGTGCTGATATGTTATATTTTGGTCAGAACTATGATGAAATTGTAACAATGCAGGAGCTTAAATTCTATATGCTTGAAGATTTGAAGCAAATATCTGTAAATCCTAAGGCTTTAAGCAGTCGTTTTGTAAGCAGTTGTCTGGAAATAGTTGAAAATATAGTTGATATGTAAAAGGTGTTTTATATGAATGTACAGAAACCATTGACAGAGATTAAATATAAGGAAGAACTTGAAGCTCTCAAGGCAAATGACAGTGGTATGTGTCCTGTTGGATGGAAAATGTCACCAAAGGCTGTAAGGTCATTTATACTTGGCGAAAAGAAGCCCATTGAATATAATGGAAAAGAAATAACTGTATCACAGAAATTTTATGGTGATGATTCTCTTGTTGAACGTGCAATAGTTACTCTTGCAAGCAACAGAGGACTTATGCTTGTTGGTGAACCGGGAACTGCAAAAACAATGCTTTCCGAATTGCTTTCAGCAGCAATATCAGGCAACAGTGCCAATACAGTACAGGGAACAGCAGGAACTACAGAGGATAATATAAAATATTCATGGAATTATGCACTACTTCTTGCAAAAGGTCCTGTACAGGAGGCACTTGTTCCTGCACCTGTATATACAGGAATGACACAGGGTATTATAACAAGATTTGAGGAAATAACACGCTGTCCGCTTGAAATTCAGGATACACTTATATCAATAATGAGTGACAGGGTAATGAATATACCTGAATTTGGAAGCGACGGAATGATATTCGCATCGCAGGGCTTTAATGTAATTGCAACAGCAAATACTCGTGATAAAGGTATAAATGAAATGTCAAGTGCTTTAAAGAGAAGATTTAATTTTGAAACTGTTGAACCTGTAAAGAGCGTTGCACTTGAAAGTCGTATCATTAAGGAACAGTGTGAAACGATGCTGGCAAATTCAGGTCTTGATGTACCTGTTCAGGAAGATGTCATTGAAGTGCTTGCAGAAGCATTTGGTGAACTTCGTTCAGGTCAGTCATTTGAGAAGGCAAAAATACAGAAATTTTCAGGAGTAATGAGTACGGCAGAGGCAGTATCAGTATACTATCAGTCCGCATTGAGTGCCTGTTATTATGGTAATGGCAGAATTGATATGAAAAATCTTACAGAAAATCTTCTTGGTTCGGTTATGAAAGAAAATAAAGACGACTTGCCAAAACTGAAGGATTATTATAATGGTTCTGTTAAAATAAAAGCTGAACGCAATGGAGGACTATGGAAAGAGCTTTATGACAGCCGTACATATATTAAATAGGATATAAATTTTATGGAAAACAATAATATTTTCAAAGATGCTGAAAATCTTTTCAGTACAGCATTTGATATGACAACGGGAACTATATATTATCCTGTACGCCATCATTCTCCTGCCTGTGCCTTTCATCTTAAAAATACCATGGAAATATATAAGCCTGATGTAATACTGATAGAAGGACCGTCAGATGCTGACAGTCTTATTCCGTATCTTTCAGATGACGCAACAGTTCCGCCTGTATGCATATATTACAGTTATGATGATAAAAAAGGAATTATTGATGAATCAAATGAGAAATACAGAGCATACTATCCGTTTCTTGAATATTCTCCTGAGATGATTGCTGTAAAACAGGCGAAAAAAAATGAAATTGAAGTGCATTTTATAGATATGCCTTATTCGCTTATGCTTGTAAACAGCAAAAATCAGAAATTACAGTTTGATTTTGGAAAAGATGATTATGAGAATGAGAGAGCATATACAGAAATTATAGCAGAAAACAATGGCTGCAGAAGCTTCTCAGAATTTTGGGAGAGCAGATTTGAAACCTCTGCAATGTATAAGAGTACAGAGGAGTTTGTAAAAGGTGTAATGGCACTTGGCTTTTATATGCGTGAATGTGGTTATAAAGATGAAAACGAATGGAAACAGAATGCATATCGTGAAAAATATATGTCTGATAATATTGCACAATATCAGAAAATGAATAAAAAAATACTTGTAGTCGCAGGGGCATATCATATAGCAGGGCTTTTATCACCACAGCCGAAACTTCCTAAGCTTAAAAAAGATGACTCCTCATCAAAAAAACTGTATCTTATGCCTTATAATTTCTTTGAAATGGACAGTAAAAGCGGATATGGAGCAGGAATACCGTTTCCGTCATTCTATCAAAAAATATGGAATCGCCTTACAGATGGAAAATCCGATATTTTCAAAGCATATGAGGAAACCGTGCTTGAATATATAGTTAAAACTGCAAGATATACAAGAAGTAAACAGCCTGTTTCTGTTCCTGATGAAGCAAATGCATTTGCAATGGCAAAATCTCTTGCTCAGCTTAGAGAAAAATGTTCAGCCGGTGTATATGAGCTTATAGATGGAGTGAGAGCTGCATTTGTAAAAGGCGATATAAGCACAACCGCAGTATTTGAACTTGATTTTCTTTTCAGACAGCTTACAGGGACACAGGCAGGAAAAATATTATCTGATATAAAAATAGTTCCGCCGATTATAGATGAATTTTATCAGATTTGTAAAAAATACCGCATAAAAACAAATTCAGTTGCATATCAGGATATAACGCTTGAAACAGTTAAAAAACAAGGGCATTATGAAAAAAGCTGTTTTCTTCATAAGATGGAATTTCTGAAAACAGGATTCTGTAAAATGATGGCGGGTGCTGACTATATAACAGGTAAGGACAGAAACCTTATCAGAGAGCAGTGGAGATGCAGATATAGTTCATCAGTTGAAACAGTTCTTATTGACCTTTCAGTATATGGTGACAGCATTTCACAGGTGTGTCATTCACTTATCGGCAGACAGTTTTCAGATAACTTTACGGCTTCTGAACTTGGAAAGCTTATGGTTCATATTCATATAATGGGTATGAATGAGATTTATGATGAGCGTAAAAATGAGATAAAGAATGTTATTTTTTCTGACAATGATTTTATAAGTGTATGCAGTTTTATATCAAGAGTAAAAAGCCTTGTAGTTATGAATAAGCTGAGAAGCGGGGAAGTTCCTGAAATTCTTAATGAATATCTTGCATATGCATACAGCAAGGCAGTAACACTTATTGACAGTATAAAAAATGCAGATGATGACAAGCAGGACGATGTGTGTAAAGGTATAAAACAGCTTTATTCAATAAGCCTTGAATACCCTCAAATATGTCCATCAGATATTTTATGTGAGGAAATAGGCAATGCATACACAAGTTGTGAATGTAAAAGTCAGATTTATGGTGTGTGTATGGCAGTGCTTTTCAAATTTGGAGAGATAACATCTGAAGATTACGGAAAAGCAGTCAATTCATATCTTGAAACTGCAGACGGCGATGAATCAGCATTGTTTCTCTGCGGAACATTTATGGCGGGCAGGGATATTGTCTTTACTGATAAAAGACTGCTTATTCAGATTGATAAAGTGATATCATCAATGGACAGAGAGAATTTTATAAAAATACTTCCTAATTTAAGGTATGCCTTTACAAACTTCATACCGTCCGAAACAAAACGTATAAGCCATATTGTAAGCAGACATTACGGTGTTTCAGAGGTCATGCTTAGTGGAAGTATAAAATACAGCAGTTCAGAAGTTACAAATGCATCATATGCTGATAAAAAGGCTTTTAATAATCTGAAAAAATGGGGGCTTTGCTGACATATGGACGATAAGGAAAATATTTTAAGATGGAGGCTTGTTCTCGGGGAATTTGCAGAGGAGAATATGCCTGTTTCAGATGAGTATAAGGAATTTGATGATTCATTATCATTTCTTTATGACAATGAATATTCTGAAGAAAGAGGCATAAGAAGAAAGGGCGGAACAGGTGCGGTATCAATGAGTATACCGCAGTGGATTAAGAAAATAAAAAAGCTTTTTCCAAAGAAAACATATGAAGTAATGCAAAAGCAGGCTCTTAATAAGTATGGTATGGAAGAAATGCTTAACGACCCCAATGTGCTTAAAGAGATTGAACCTGATATCGATTTGCTTAAAAAGTTGCTTGCATTCAGAAATATTATGCCTGAAAATGTAAAAACAATGGCATATGAAATAATAAATCAGGTTGTGAATGACCTTAAAAAAAGACTTGAAGTTAATGTTAGAAAAGCATTTTACGGCAAGAAACTGCCTGCAATCTCAAATGCACCCAAAGTTTACAGGAATTTCAGTTTTAAAAGGACTGTTGAACATAATTTAAAGTATTACAGTCCTGAATATAAAACAATTATTCCGCATAGAATTTATTTTGATGCTAATATAAGAAAATACAATCCATGGAATATAATCATACTTGTAGATGAAAGCGGAAGTATGAGCGACTCTGTAATATATTCCGCAGTTATGTCATCAATATTTGCCAAACTGCCTTTTATAAGTATAAAGCTTGTCATATTCAGTACAAGCATTATTGATTTGAGTGATTATATTTCAGACCCTGTTGAAACTCTTATGAAAGTGCAGCTGAACGGAGGAACGGATATTTATAAGGCATTATGCTATGCCCAGAAACTTATTACAGCACCGCAGAAATCGATAGTAATACTTATAAGTGACCTTTATGACGGAAATGATTACAGATATATGTACAGTGCCTGTGGAAATATAGTTGAATCGGGAGCTAAATTCTTTGTACTTCCTGCATTGGATTATTCTGCATCACCGTGCTATGATAAAAGAGGTGCAGAGGGTATGGCAAAGCGTGGTGCAGAAGTCTGTGCAGTAACACCGGAGGGATTGGCTGAATGGATAGGAAATGTAATATCATAGCTGATAACGGCTGTGAACAGAAGATAGCAGATATAAAACCAAATATAACAGAAGAAAACCTTATAAAAATTTCAAACAAAGGAATATATAAAAGGGGAGTAAAGGACGCTGAAAATATTTCAGAGGCTGAAATTTCATGCAGTAATGAATTTGTTTTTATTAGCTTTGCAGATGTGAAAGTATCAGTAAAAACTGATTTTAAGGGAGTATCATGCAGTTGTCAGTCAAAGATTGTATGCCGTCATGTTATTACAGCCTTTAAAATTCTTGAGGAATGTGAAATAAAAGCTGATGTAAAAACTGTTGTATTATTAGATAATAAAGAAGAAAAGAAAACTGAAATAAAGAAATCAGCAGATACAGGAACTTCCATACAGATAAATAAACCATATATTATGGAAGTTATATCCTTTATGGAATCTGTTATGAAAAAAGGAATTATTAACTGCAACGAAAGCGATATTGATACAGCAGTACAGTTGTGCCTTAAAGCAGAAAATACAGTTCATAACAATATATCACTTATGCTCCGTGGATTTTCAGCTGATATAAAGAATATGAATGAAAAAAATTCAGCATTTGTATCAGTAAATTCATTTCATCTTATTTCAAGGATTTATAATACTGCAAAGGCAGTAATTTCATGTGAAAATTCTCAGGAACAGCTTAAATGTTTGTGTGTTTCAGATGACAGCAGGTATAAAGATATGGGCATTATGAATTTTATAGGACTGGGTGCATATCCTTGGAGTACAAAGTCAGGATATACAGGAATTACTGCATTATTATACTGCTTTAATGATAAAAAAATATATACATATTCCTCAAGCCTTGCCTATATACATGAAAAAACTAAAAATGCAGATGACATTGAAAGTCTTTCAAGGAGTTTCAGAAGTCATTTCCACTGGCAGAATCTTACTTCAATTATGCAGATATCATGTTCATCATTTAAACTTTTCAAATGCAAGACAAATAATCTTGGAAGAATTTCATCATCAAAGGAAACTGTTATGAATATTGAAGGATTTACAGATTTTGAACAGCTTATGGAAAGTAACCTTTCAGCACAGCGTCTGATTGATGAAATTGATGAATATAATTATTTCAGCGACAGAAAATCTGAAAAAGTATGTATAATATATGCGGAAAAATTTGAGAATATTTATTATGACAAGACAGAACAGATTTTAAAATTTGAATTTTCAGACGGAGAAAATATATATCCGTGTGAATTAAAATGGTCTGAACAGAATAAAAATGCTGTTTCATATATTGAATCTTTGGCAAAGCGTGGAATTGGAAGTGATGGTAAAGCGTTTGTATGCAGGTATATTGATGGGATTTTTATTCCGATAAGTGCGTTTGATGGAGAAAAAATAGACAGTTTTTATTTTGAATGAGGTTTGTTATGGAAAAAATATGCAGACAGCTTGAAGAACTGCTTTCAGATATATCATTCTGTGGGATAATGAATATAAGTGCAGATATGTACGGAAATATAAAGTATATATCAGCCAATATGAAAGATATAGGAATGAAAGCAGGAAGTGAAATGCTTGACAGATTTTATGATGAGATTTCAGGGTTTAGAATTGGTGAAAATGATGGCAGCAAGGCTGTGGCACTTATATTCAGCCTTGAATTTTATATGCAGAATGTATTAAATGTATAAAAATAAAAGATAAGAGATTTTTATATAAATCTCCTATCTTTTTTATTTGATTATGAAAAATAAACAAGCTCTGTTTCAGGTTTTTCAGCTTTTTCTGTTTCTATTATATTGAGTACAGGCACAAGTCCCTGATCGTCATTGTCACGGTAGCTGACTTCAGCAGTAACTGTAAGCCAGCTGTTATTCTGGAATTTAATACATTGTTTTGAAAGGCAGAGAACTTTTAGAAATGCAAGGTCATCACTACAGCATGTCATAGCTTTTCTTCCGCATACAAAAGCTGTTCTTGGGAAATTTGACGGACGCACTGCCATACCTTTGAATTTAACAGTTTTTCCATCATATCTTTCAGTATTCTCCATAGCATCAATGTACCACAGCCCATAGTCAATATCACTTATTTCAATTACATCTGCATTGAAATCAAACGGAAGAACATCATCGGCTTTTTCAATTGAACCGTCTTCATTCATAAACATAACAGTTGCGGGTGGATTAAGAGCCTTTATATTGGCACGAAGATTAGCTTTTTTGGTATTTTCGTTACAGCGATTAAAGATTACAAGTGAGGAATATCTGAATTGTTCACTCATTACTGCACCCATGTTTTTCATATAAACGTCAAAAGTTGATGCATCAATTGATGTAATTACATCTTCAATATACCAGCCTTCAGGAAATTCAATTCCAAAAGTTTCATCAATCTTTGACATACAATTATGTTCAATGAGTATATTTGCAGGCTTATATTTTTTATTGAGATTATCAAGAAATTCAGCGGTGAAATCGGACTTGCTTTCAGCGTATACCAAAGATATATTTTTCTTTGCAAGTTCTTCTTCATTATATTCTTTTTCGCCTTCTTCACATACTATTACAACAGTTTTTCTGCCGTCCTGAAAATATTCTTCTTCAAGCCAGTCATGAACCATGGTAGTTTTACCGCTTTCAAGAAATCCTGTAAAAACAAATACAGGAATTTCCTCTTCTTCAGGTATATATGCAGGATTATTGTTATCCATATTTAACCTCCATATGTTATATTAAACTCCGAAAAGTTCACAAAGGCTGTCCTTATTTATTTTTGCACCTATTACACAGAGTTTTCCGGTATAGTCAGGCTTGCCTCTGCGGATTTCAAATTCTTCAGGAACAAAGTCAAAGTAATACCATTCACCGTCTTTGCTTGGGAGTATGCCTTTAGCACGGAGAATCTCACCGTATTTTTCATTATCCGCAAGAGCATTGAGAGCATTTCTGATTTCTTCCTCAGTAAATTTTTTAGGAGTTTCAACGCCCCAGCTTGTGAATGCTTCATCAGCATGATGATGGTGTCCGTCATGTTCATGATGACAACATTCGCCATGTTCATGATGATGTTCGTGTCCGTCATGTTCATCGTGGTCATGATG
>CAYRPZ010000038.1:0-15731 GCA_964426275.1 uncultured Ruminococcus sp.
TATCTCTCTTATTCAGACTGCTGAAGGTTACATGAGTGAAGTTCATGATATGCTTAACCGTATGGTTGAACTTGCTGAAAAATCTGCTAACGGTATCAACGAAGACAGCGGTAAAGATGGTGCATCTGCATATGGTATCGGTCAGATTGACGGTGTAACAACTAACCTTGCAGGTACAGACCGTGCAGCTCTTCAGTCAGAAATGGATCAGCTTGCAGCTGAAATTGACCGTATTGCTCTTACAGCTAACTTTAACGGCAATAAGCTCTTTAACGGTGCTATGGATGCAAATGCAACAACTATTCTTAAGGCTGATGGTAGTGAATCTGTTGGACAGGGTGAAGCTCTTACACTTCAGATTGGTGAAACAAGCAATTATGCTGACAGACTCTCTGTAAATATCAAGAGAATGTCAACAGATGTACTTTTCAAAGCTATGACGACAGTTACTATCAATAAGAATGATGGTACGACTGCTGCTGTAAATCTTACAGTTTCTAATGCTAAGGCTGATGGAGATATAGCAAAGTCTTTGTTTACTCAGCAGGGTGGAAATCAGGCAGCAACATCAGGTAAACTTTCTTCTAACTCACTTGGTCGTACAATTAACATCAGTGACCAGGCTTATGCTACAGCAGCAGCTGATGCTCTTAAGACAGTTATCAACGATGTTTCTTCACAGCGTGCTGACCTCGGTGCTATGCAGAACAGACTTGAATATACAGTAAATAACCTTGATACTGCTTCAGAGAATATGCAGTCAGCTAACAGCCGTATCCGTGATACAGATATGGCAGAAGAAATGATGAGTTATACATCAGGAAACGTTCTTACTCAGGCTGCTCAGGCAATGCTTGCTCAGGCAAATACAAGTACACAGAACGTTCTTCAGTTGCTTAGCTAATTTTCTGTCGGACTTAAAAAATAATTATTATTTTTATAACAATTCAAACCGCTCCTTTGTTAAAGGGGCGGTTTGTTATTAAGAAAGGTATTATTATGAAAGCAAAAGTCAAAAAAAGTGAAAGTAAAATTTTATTGTCTATAGGTATGATTGTAAAAAATGAGGAAAGACATCTTGAAAATTGCATGAGAGCAATGCTCCCTTTAAGACAGCGGATACCAAGTGAATTGATTATTGTCGATACAGGTTCAACAGACAGAACAATTGAAATTGCAAAGAAATATGCAGATAAATTTTATACCTTTGAATGGTGCAACGATTTTGCAAAGGCACGTAATTATGGTCTTGACAGAGCAGAGGGCAAATGGTTTATGTTTGTTGATGCTGATGAATATTTTGATGAAGATATAAGCGAAATTGTTGATTTTTTCAAATATCCTGAACTTTATGAAAAGTATAATTCAGCAAGTTATATAATAAGAAGCTATTCAGATGATACAAATAAGTACTATTCTGATTTTTTAGGCAGCCGTATGGTTAAAAGAATGCCTGATGTCAGATTCCATGATGCTATTCATGAGTGGCTTCCTATGAAAACACCGCATGGATACTTTGCAACTATTGCACATCATTATGGATATGTTTATAAAAATGAAAAAGAGAAAAATAATAAAATTGAAAGAAATATGGAGCCTTTGTTGGAGGAATATAAAAAAAATCCTGAAAATTCAAGAATATTATGCCTTCTTTATGGTTCATGCAAACAAGAGGATAGAAAGAAATATCTTTACAAATGGCTTGAAGTCTGCCGTAAGGGAAAAGGTTATTTTTACAGAAATCATTGCTATAAGGAAGGTATTGCTTTTCATGCATATTATGAAGAATATGATAAGTCTATTGAGTTATACAATGAATATATGGAAGAAAAAAGTGTGGAAAATTCAATATGCACAGTTCAGGTTTATGCTATGATGGCACTTATATATTATAATCAGGATAAATTTAAAGAAGCATATGAATTTTATGAAAAATATTTTAAAATATATGAGCGTTATTGTAACAATGAGTTGGATATAAATGAATTGCGTGGAAGTGAAGTAAAGGGTATAAATCCATGTGGTTATCAAGAGTATTCATTAAATGCTGCACATTGTCTTTTTAAACTTGGACGTGATGATGAGGCACTGAAAATTTTAAATAAATTCGATATGAAAAATATGGATTTTTGCAGATTTGCTAAATATAGCAGCATTATTATTTCACTTGCTGATGATACTTCAAAATATAAATATATTGCCGATTTTTATGGAAAAGTTATCGAAACAGGTGATATTGATAGAATAATCATGACTAATAAACAGATGGAAGATGTTTATTATAATAATCCTGAAAATAGAATTGAATTTGCAAATGCAATTTCAAATATAGATGCAAATGATTCTTTTGTATTAACAATGAAAATTATTTCTGAAGCTGAAAAAAATATTGATGGAATAGGCGAAAAAGTTCAGCAGCTTGTAGATTCTGTTGAAAACTGGGACGGTGGATATTCGGAAATCATCTATATGGCAGTAAAATACAAAGCTGATATTTCAAAAGCTATTCTCCTTATGACTCATGAACAGATAAAAAATTATTTTTTTGTTATTTCCTCAAGGCATAAGGATTATGCTGAAATAGTGCTTGAATATGCTGATATTGAGGAATTTACTTCAAGTATAAAAGAATTTTTCTGGATTGTATCAGCTCTTGAAATGGCAGTGCTTTCATCTAAAGAACTTGATGATTTACAAAAGCATAATTTGTATTATACATTTATTACTGCAATTTCGGATTATGTTCTTAATATTTATAATCCTGAACTTTTAAATGAAAATGATGTTGAAGTTATGCCATCACTTCACCGATTTGGCTATTATATGGGTTGTGCGATGATTTCAAAGAGTAATAATGACAAAATAGGATATATACGCAATATAAAGAATGCACTTAAAAACAGTGAATCAATGAAAGATGTTGTTTCATTCCTGCTCGAAGAATTTGAACATGAGTTAAAATAATTAAAAAAATTTTGTATTAATACTTGAAATTTAGTATTATATATTATACAATATATAATATATAATATTTTTTTGTGAGGGTTTATTTATGGATAATAATAAAGAAAAGTTAAAAAGCAGGATATTGTTTATTGCAGCTGTAGTCGTATTTATTGCAGGAATTATTGGTGTACTTACCAGAGGAGATGCCGCTGATAAACTTATTGGTACAGTTTTTGTTGTGACCGACAATGAATCTTCAGAAGTGGAAGGATACAAGATAAAAAAACAGTATGAAGATAATATAGCTGTTTATGATGCCATATCAATTGATGAAATAAAACAGGAATGTAAAGTTTTTACCCAAAGTAATGATGAAAATATTGCAGTATCATTTACAGGGCGTTATATAGGAGATGTTCTCTATTCAGTTTATAATTTTTCTGACAATACTCCTGTATATGAAAACAGAAATTCTTTGACCGTTCCAGTCGGTGAAGGTGATGGATATCTGGTGAAGGTTGAACTTACATGGGGTAAAAGCAAAAATAATGTAACAGTTGATTATTATTTTAATATTGAATTTTAAAGTTAAATAGAAAAAGCCGGAAATTATAATTCCGGCTTTTAATTTTCGATATATAAAGTATTAAAAAATATTCTGTTGTTTAAGCTTTTTCTGTTGTCGTAGCTTCATCTTCATTTTCACTGAATGATTTTTCCCATTTATCAAAGCGGTTCATAACTTCATTATAAGTCTGCTTTGTAATATCCGGCATTTCATCATCTTTAAGACCAAGCTTTTTTGCTGCATCACCAAAACCGTCAGCAACAGCCTGACGGAGAAGTGAAAGCTTAGTTTCATCACCGCCTGCAAGTGCTTCAGCCATGTCCATAATTCTTGTAGCAACAGAATCTACAGAATATTCTCCGCCTTCTGAAATAGCATCAAGAGCCTTTGTACTGTCGGCTTCAGTGACATTGAGATTTAATCCCATAAGTGAGAAGTTTGAAGCTTCAATCTGGTCGGTAACCATACTGCGGATAAAGTTGTTGAAAGACTCCTGACGCTGTTCTTCAGATAATTTAAGCTGTTCTGCGATAGATTCTTTTGAATATATACCTGTATCTTCAGAAGAATTCACATCATTTGATTTTTCGTATGTATCATATCTTCCGGAATCAGAATTTTCAGAAACTTTGCTTTCTGAAGTGGTAACAGCTGTATTGATTTTCTGTATCGATGAATTGCTGATTAAAATTGAATTTTGTATACTGTTTATATCCATAAAAACATTCCTCCTTTGAAATTTTAAGCATAGGTAAAATTATGCTTTACTAATAACATCGGAAGAAAAAAGGAAATTTCAAGTATAAAATAATATTTATTTATGTACAGGATTAGCACGAATAGTAATTATAGCATTGATAAGAGCAGATGTTACTTTTGAATATTCGGAATGAGGAATAAATTCTTCTAATTCCTCATCACTATGGCATATAGTATATTGCGGAGTAAGTCTGTTAAGAGCAATAGCGGTTATTTCCAGTTTGCATGAATCGCATTTACAGCAGTTGAATTTTTCAAGCACTTCATCAATTTTATTATGTATCATTATTTCTTTTATATTTATAAGCTTAGGATACTGACTTTCTTTATTTTGGGAAATAATATTTTCAGGTTCACTGCTGTCATCATCATCTGAAATATCATTATCTTCTGAATCATATTGATTTTCGTCACTATCTTCTGAAAAATCTTCATTTTCTGAATCTTCTGATTCCTGCTGTTCTTTTCTGGCAGCTTTTTTATCTTTATATTCATTATACTCAGAAAGTATTTTTACTATGCTGTCATTATCGCCTTCGGTATTATTTTCTTTTTCGGAAGCTGTTATTTCGGTCTGAGACACTGATGCGGGCATTTCAGAAATTTCGGGTTCCTCATCTTCAGCATTTTCATGAAAATAGAATCCAAAAGCATTTTCGTCAGTATCATTGCTGTCAGCATTTTTTCTTGTATGGCTTGTCGGCATGATTTTATTATACATTATTTCCTTATGGATATCACGTCTTGTTTTTTTCATAAATATTCAAAACCCCGTTTCATTTTCAAGACTTTTTAAAGCCCACGTTCCTTAAGCTCATTTGCAAGTTTATTGAAATCCTTGACACCTTTACAGCGTTTGGCATAGTCATTTATATCACACTGCAAAGACTGGGCTTCTGAAAGTTCATTGCAGTTTCTTATCATTGTTTTGAATACGGGTATACCGGTGCTGTCTGAAATCATATTTGCAGTGCCAAGTATTTCACGGTGAAGCAGTGAATGTCTGTTGAATTTATTTACAAGAATGCCAAGCGGTCGGAGTTTAGGATTGCAAGACTGCTGTATATGTTCAATAGTTTCATATACCATTGAAATTCCCTGAAGGCTGAATATATCAGGGAGCATCGGAAGAATAACATAATCAGATGCTGTAAGTGCATTTACAGTTAGTATTCCAAGACCCGGCGGCGAATCAATAAATACAAAATCATAAATAGGCTTTATATTCTTTATAGCTCTTGAAAGCAGATATTCACGATTGTATCCTGTAAATTCAAGTTCAATACTGCTGAGTAATATATTTGACGGTATTATGTCAGTCATGGAGTATCTCTGAACGGCATACTGTGCATCAACATCACCTCTGAGAACATTGTAAGATGTAGGTGAATTTTCTGTTTCGGCACCAACGCTGTATGAAAGATTTCCCTGAGGGTCCATATCGATAGTTAAAATTCTCAGACCTCTTTTGCTTAATACCGAAGCAAGTGCATTTACGATAGTAGTTTTTCCGACACCGCCTTTTTGCGTTATTATGGATATTACTTTGCTCATTAAATGCAGCCCTCCTTTTATAATCCTTATTATTATATCAGAAAATCCGACTTTTTACAATATAATTTGATAAAAAATATTAAATTATATAATGGTATTATTAAATACATAATAATACTACAAAGAAAAATTATTTTATGATATGGTCATGGCTATTTAAATTTGAAATTTATTACCGATTATATATATTGAAAAGTTATTTTTATTTGGCTTTGAAATGAGGTGAATTGTATGAATATAAATAATGTATCAAATATTAATGTTGCTTACAGCAAATCAGGCATAAGTGCTTATAAGGACAATATTTCTATTCACAATGTAAAAAGCGGAAGTGCTTTGTCTGAGGAAAAAACAGATGTTGTTTCAATCAGCTCGAAGGCCGTTGCACATAAGGAAATAAACAAAAAAACTGCTGAAATCGCAGAAAATGTGAAAAATGCCGTTTCCGTTCAGCATATACAGGATATTAAAACAAAGATTCAGAATGGCACTTATGCCGTTTCATCAGGTGTAGTGGCTGATGCCGTTCTGGCTCATGTTATATCATGATTGTAAGAGGTGGTTGTCTTTGGCTGATTATAATAAAATTTATGAATTTATGACAGAATATGCCGGATTTCTTAAGGAAACTGAAAAAAAAGAAAAGGAAAAACTCAGTGCACTCCTTTCAAATGATGTAAAGCATATTGAAAAAGTTATGAATGAGTATCAGTTTATAATTACAAAGATTGAAAATTATGAGAAAAAAAGAACTGCTCTTTTTGAGAGCGAAAATCTTGGGAATATGACATTTCGTGAGGTAATTAATGAATTTTCGGGCGAGGAAAATAAAAATCTCAGAATTATTCATGCTGAGATTAGTTCGCTTGTTGAAAATATAAAACAATTCAATAAGAAATCACTCGAGATTGCTAATCTTAACTTGAATATTATGACAGAACTGAATCTTGAAGGAAAAAATGTTTCTGATGCAGAATGTTATAACAGAAACGGTATCCGTAATAGCGGAATAAAAAATAATTCCCTGTTAAGTAAAACAATATAAAAAAGGAGGAATTTTATTGAGACCGACATTTCTCGGATTTGAGGCAAGTAAAACTGCTATATTCCTGAATCAGAAAGCTCTTGATATTACAGGAAACAATCTTTCAAATGTTTCAACCGAAGGCTACACAAGGCAGCGTGTTGTGCAGACTTCAAAATATACTGACAACACAAATGTAAGATATGCTTCTACTGTAAAAGGAGCACTTGACGGTCAGGGCGTAGATATGAAGGGTGTAAGTCAGGTAAGAAATGAACGCCTTGACGTTTCATACAGAAATCAGAATAAGGAAGTCGGATATTATGAGCAGAAAAATGATATGCTCAGTAATATTGAAACAATACTTCAGGAATTTGATGACGGCAAGAACGGAAGCGGATATGCTATAAGCAATTCAATATATGAGATTTATACCTCACTTGAGGACTTTTCAAATAACCCTACTTCCGAAGCAGATGCGAATGTTGTTGCATCTGCCTTTAATGGTATGGCACAGACTCTCAATCAACTCAGCAAAAGCCTTGAAGAATATGCTGGACAGTGCAGAGATGAACTTCAGATAAATGTTGATAGCCTCAACAATACATTTGCTAAAATTGCACAGCTTAATGACAGTATAAAGACTTCTGTTATAGCAAACGGATATACAGATGAATATGGTCCTAATGAACTTATGGACGAACGCAATTTGCTTCTTGATGAAATATCAGAATATGGCGATATTTCAGTTAATCAAAATATTGACGGAACTGTCGATGTTACCTTTAACGGCAAAAAAGTCATTCAGGATAATAAGTATGAGTCAATTCATATGCAGGAAACAAGTAATGGTCTTGTATCGCTTACATGGATGTCTGATGGTTCTTATGCTGATACAGGCACAGGAAAACTCAAGGCATATACTGATATTATCAATGGTGCAGGAGTAAATGCCGGAGCAGGTCAGTCCTCTGAAAACGGAATTGTTTACTATAAGGAGAAACTCAACAATTTTGCTTCAAAAATGGCTGATGTGTTCAATAATATAATTCCGGCTGAAAAAGATGCCGATGGAAATGTTACTTCATATGTAAAAATATTCGGAGCATATGACGGAAACGGAAAAGTATATCCGGATATGAAATGTGATGCCTCAAATATTTCAATTACTACCGAACTTGAAATCGATTCCTCAATTCTTATTGAGGATAAGAATGTTGCCAATAATACAAATATACTGAAAATGATTACTTCTCTGACAGAAGATGAATATTCATTTGATGACAGTACCTTTACAGGAACATTCAGTGATTTTGTAAATGACTATGTGGGAACTCTCGGAAGTGATGTGAATTATTCTTCAAACAGAGCAGAGGCAGTTTCCAATATAGCCACTGAAATTCTTAACAGCCGTGATGAAATTTCAGGTGTAAGTGAAAGTGAAGAAACTGTAAATATGATGACTTTTAACAGAGCTTTTCAGGCAGCCGCAAGAATGATGACAGTCATGGACGATTTGCTTGATGTACTTATAAATAATACTGCTGTTTAAAAAAGGAGGGATATGAATTGAGAGTTACACAGAATGCAATGACAAGAACATACCTTAAAGGTATGAACAGTACACTTTCAAATTTGTCAGCATCTGCTGACAAGCTTACTACAGGACGTAGTTTTACTAAAATTTCTGAAAATGTTTCAAGCGGTGTTACAGCTCTTAAAACAAGACAGAAGCTTTATAAAAATCAGCAGCTTCAGGAAAATATAAAAACGGCAGATGAAGAACTTCAGGTTACTGAAACAAATCTTATGTCAATAAAGGAAATTGCTGATACCCTGCATGAACAGTCTATAAAGCTTCAGAATGATACTAATCAGGGCGAATATGAAACCTTTGCCCAGCAGTTTGAATCATATAATCAGGAAATACTCAGTCTAAGCAACTGTACATATAATGATAAGTATGCACTTGGCGGAACAAGCAACGGATATGATGCACCGTTCACAATAAATGAAAATGGAAATTTCTGTTTCAATGGAATTGAAGTGAATAGTATATCAAAGGAAAATGGTATTTTTGTTACAGATGATGGAAAACAAGTTCCCGAAAGTGAATACACATATATGGATATAGGTCTTGGACTTAAATTTTCTCAGGGAGAACTTGATACAAATACAGCTTTTAAAGTTTCTGTATCAGGTCTTGATTGTCTTGGCTACGGTACTGAAAAGTTTACATTTAAAAATGATGACGGTTCAGAAACTGAATATGATATGCCAAACAATCTTTGTGAATTGATTTCAGGAATGACAGATGCACTCCATGAGGGTGATATGAGCAAGTTTGCTGCTTATGAAGTAAAATTTAAAGAGCAGACTGACAAGCTTGTAACAAATATTTCAGAGATAGGTGTACGAACAAATTTTCTTGACTCCAATCTCGAAAGACTGGATAATGAAGAATTTCTGCTTACTGAGAAAAAGTCAAATCTTGAAGATGTTGAGGACAGTGATGAACTCATTAAATACAAGTCTTTTCAGTATTCATGGATGCTTACGCTTCAGTATGGAAGCAAGGTAATTCCACAGTCGCTTATGGATTTCGTAACGTAATAATTATAATATATAGGGATGTAGCGGAGGTGCATTATATGGATTTATTATTGAAGTTAACAACAAAAAATATAGAATATAATATTCATACTGAACCAGGTACTTTAACCGTAAAGCAGCCAACTCCATCGGCTAATCCTGTTTCAAGTCCTGTTGATGTCAATGTTAATACTGTAGATGCAAAAATGGATTTTGATTTTTCAAAGACTAATGAAAGTCTTGGAATGAAAAGCGTTGACAGAGTGTATAGGGAAACAGCATCAAAAGCCGTTCAGACAGCAAGTGATGCTATAAGTGAATATGTAAAAATGGGGAATTCACTTTCACAGATTCAGACCGGAGTTACTGTAGGTGAATATTTTAAAAATAAAAATCTGAATCAGGCTTCTATTACAGGTCAGCTTTCACTTATGAATGTTGCTTCGCCTGAAATAAGAATGGAGAATATGGCAGAAACAACTATCGATGTTTCAGCAGCTTCCATTGAACAAAACTGGGATATAGAAAAAAATAAAATGGAGTATATTCCAGGTAAGTATCATATGGAAATTACTCAGTTTCCTGAAGTAAAAGTAGAGTATGTAGGCGGCATGAATTATGTTCCGCCATCATCTGCACCTGATTATGAAGAAACTGAACACTGATAATTTTTTATATGTAAAAAATTATGGACTGTTTCAAATAATAATATTTGAACAGTCCTGTTAATTATAAACTGATATTGCTGTGTGAAAAGGAGTATTTAAATGAAACTTAAAACAAGAGATTTCGGTGAAATTGAAATTGCTGATAAAAGCACTATAACATTTATACAGCCACTTTATGGATTTGAAGAATATACGGAATATGTCGTTTTACAGGACGATGAAGCTCCTGACAGTATAGCATGGCTTCAATCAACAGAAAATCCTGAACTTTGCTTTATACTTGCTTCACCGGAAATAATTTCTGATGCTGAAAACTATAAAAAGCGTATACCTGCACAGGAACTGGAAAAAATTAATGCAGAAACAGGTGATTTTGAATTCTGGTTTGTGATGGTAGTCAAGGATACTCTTGCTCAGTCAACTGTAAATCTTAAAAGTCCTGTAGTAATTAATCCAGCAAATGCAAGTGCCATGCAGATTATACTTGAAGATGATTTGCCTGTACGCTGTTATGTTTTTGCTGATAAGAAGGGAGAAATGGAATAAATGCTGGTTTTATCAAGAAAAAGTGGAGAATCAATCTGGATTAATGATAATGTTGAGGTGAGAATTGTTGAAGTTTCAAACGATAAGGTTAAGATAGGTATAAATGCTCCAAAAGACATTAAAATTTTAAGAAGTGAACTTTGTATGACAGTGGAAAGCAATAAGGAATCCGCTGAAAAAATACTTCCAAATAAAATTAATAGCGTATTCTCTCAGTTTAACGAGAATTAACATTATCAATTATAAGTGTGCTGTACTGTTTTATAAATGTTAGCAGCGATTTTTTATCTTTCTCGTTTATTTCAGAAATGTTGTATATGTATTTATATTTATCTCCGAAAATTATAGGTTTTCCGCCTATTTTTATATTAAGACTTGTTTCACAGGAAAAGACAGGCTGAGAAATTTTTATCATGCTTACATTATTTGAAGCAGTCTTTTTCCATGATGTATAAAAATATAGTTTTTCTGCGGAAATTGATGAAACAGTGCAGTCAATCCACTTTTTGACTGTTTTGACGTTGAATAATCCTGTTTTCTGATTTATTTCAAGTATTTGTGCAGGAATAGATACTTCCATTGAAAGAACTTTTTCAGCGTTTTCAAGCAGTTTTATATTTATATTGTCAACCCTGAGAAGCTGTGGCGAGGAAAGGTATGTAGTACCTGTGATAAGGTGGGTGTTGACATTATTTTCAGAACACACTATTTTTACATGAGTTCCTATTATCATCAGAGGGACAAAACTGTTTGTAAAATCAACAGTTTTATTTTTTAATGATATTTTAGCCTCACCATATTCTAAAATATCATCGTTTTCAGTCATAAGAACAGCTTTGAATTTATTGGGAAACACAATTTTTCCTCCTTGTTTTTTTATTTTCCAATAATATTATAACATAATTTTTTATCAAATAAAATATATAAATAAAAATTTTATATACTTTTTGAGGAGGTTAAAATGGATAATATAGTTTACAGTGATGAATATGCTCTCGGTCTTTTAGAACTCGTCAATGAAAACCTTGACAATATGAACAGATATACCGATGAAATTCTTATTTGCAGTTATGATGAACTGGAAGATAATATTAAACAGCGTGATATCTGCTTTGAAAATGTAAAAAAAAATTATGAAAAACTGAAAAAATTCCGTACTTTTGAAAATGAACAGTTTTCAGCAGTAATGTCAGATACAGCAGACTACAACAGTCTGACAGGCATTATGAAAGAAATTTCTGATGAACGCAGAAAAATGATAAAACTTTCAAATGAGATAACTTCAAAGGATATTTATGTCAATCAGAAATTGTCAGAATGTAAAGATGAAATGCTAATTAGAATAAAAAAGCTTAATTCCGCAACAGAATCAAAAGCTTCAAGGTATTATTCATCGGGAATAAATTCAGGAAATATTTATATTCCAAAGCGTAATAAAAAGATATAAGTATTTAATTTGATTTTTTTCATCCGATATATTTGATAGGAGTTTTATAAATTAAGAAAGGATTGTGATTTTATGAATGTAAATTCAACTACTTCAACTACTTCAGCTTCCAGCAATGGTTTGTCAGGTCTTGTTTCAGGTATGGATACAGACAGTATGGTTGAAGATATGCTTTCAGGCATACAGAGTAAAATAGATAAGCAAAAACAGAAACAACAGACTCTTACATGGAAACAGGAACAATATCGTGAGGTTATAACCAAAATAAATGATTTTCAGGATAAGTACTTCAGCACTACTTCAAGTACATCTTTGCGTTCAGCTTCTCTTTTTACTTCATCAGTTGCTCAGTCAAGCAGTTCAGCAGTAAAAATTATTTCAGCCAGTAATTCGGCAGGCAGTGAGTTTTCAGTAAATGTAAAAAGCCTTGCTACTGCAGCTTCGGTTACTTCAAGTAAAGTAAGTAAAAATAATATTACACTCAGCAATACCGTTTCGGATTATTCAAGAAAAGTAACTTTTTCATATAAAGATGATGACGAAAATGAAAAGACTCTTGATATTGACCTTGCATTGCTTAAAGATGAAAATGGTACAACTGACAAAGAAGCCTTTGCTAATGCTCTTAATGAAAAACTTGATGGTACAGGCATAAAGGCTGTTTATACACCGGCAGACGGAGATAATGAAGAAACTTTGTCTTTTGTTTCCGCTGATAAGGAATTCAAAATTTCAGGTTCAAATGCTGGCTTAAAAATGATTGGATATTCTTCCGCTGTATCTTCATCAAGTGAAAAAGATGATGATGGCAATTATGTTACGGCAACAAACGGATTTAATCCTGATGTAAAAATTAATGGTGAAGTTACAATCTCTCTTGACGGTGTTTCAAAGAAATTTACACTTGAAGAAGGTCAGACTATAAAGGATATAGATGCTGATGAAATAAAAAAAGCTTTTGGTTCAGGTATAAGTATTACAGATGATGGTAATGGCAATACCGTTATTTCAGCAAACGGAAGCGGAAGAACTGTTTCAATTAATGCAAGTGATGAACTTCTTGAAACTTTGGGAGTAACATCTTCCAGTAAATCAAGCAGAATTTCGCTTACTTCAAAAGTTTCAGAAATTTCCGGAAGCACATTAGACGGAAAACTTAATATAAATGGAATTGAAATTGAATATTCAGCTGATGATACAATTTCTCAGGTACTCAGTAAAGTCAATAACAGCGATGCAGGAGTGAAAATTAGCTATGATTCACTTGCTGATACTTTTTCAATAACAAATTCATCACTTGGCAGTGATTTTGAACTTTCAGTTGAAGATGATGGAAACTTTTTGTCAGCACTTGGATTTAATATGAATGGCGGTTCTGTTGCTGATATCAAGGCAGGTACCAATGCTGTTATGGATATAAATGGTGTTGAAGTCGAAAGAGCCGGAAATAAAATTTCATATGAGGGTGTTACCTTTGAATTAAAATCCGTTACTGACGGGGCAGAATCCGCTACAATTACTTCAGAAAAAAATGTTGACAAGATAATGACCGTTATTAAGGATTTTGTTAATGATTATAATACATTGATTGCTGACCTTAACGAATATACTCATCAAGAAGCTACTTATAAGGACTATGCTCCTCTTACAGATGCTCAGAAAAAAGAAATGACTGAGCGTGAGATTGAACTTTGGGAAGAAAAATCAAAAACAGGTCTTCTCAGAAACGATTCTGATATTTCAAAATTTTTGCAGAATATGCGTTCTGCTATTTATACAAAGGGAAGTGATTCAAGTCTTGTACTTTCAAATATAGGTATTGATTCAAGTTCCGACTGGAAAGATTATGGAAAGCTGTCAATTGATGAAGATACTCTTAAAAAGGCACTCGAAAATAATTCAGAAGCCATTTCTGATATGTTTACTAATTCAACGACAGGACTTGCTGCACGTCTTAATGATATATGCAAAAGTGCAGCAAATACAAGTTCAGGAAGTCCGGGTACTCTTGTATCGCTTGCCGGTGTAGTTGGAAAGGCTACTGAAAATGATAATACAATATATGATGAACTTCAGAGAATATCTGAAAAGCTGGAGAGTTTAAATTCTCTTTATGAAAAACGTAAGGAAAAATATTGGAATATGTTTAATACTATGGAAACTACAATTTCAAATTATGATTCACAGAGTTCATATCTTTCACAGCTTACTGCATGATAAGAAGAAAAGAGGTTTGATTAATGGCGGTGAATAATCCGTACAATCAGTATAAACAGCAATCAATTATGACTATGACTCCCGGTGAGCAAGTTGTAAAACTTTTTGAAGGTTGTTCAAAGAATCTTCAGTATGCTAAGTTATATATTGAAGAAAAGCAATATGATAAAGTAAATATATATCTTCAGAAAGCTAAAAAAATTATAAGATATCTCGATGAATCACTTAATCATCAGTATGAAATATCTGATAATTTATCAGCACTTTACGACTATTTTGCAAGACGTATAACTGATGCAAATATCAAAAAGGATATTGAAATAATTGATGAAATAATACCAATGATTGATGAACTTGGCGATTCGTTCAAAAAAGCAGATAAGCTTTCAAGGGCACAGCAGCATAAATAAAATAATAAAAGATGTCTGAAATTGTTTTTCAGGCATCTTTTTACTTGAAAACTGTCATAAAAAAGAGTATAATTTATATATTGATTTTTATTGGAGGATTTATTTTTATGACAGGAAAAACTCATGCTACAGCAGGAATGGCACTTACAATGCTTATTACTCAGCCAACAACAGTTGCAGAAACAATAATGTGCCTTGGAATTGCATCAATAGGCTCTGTTATAAGTGATGTTGATGTAAGTACATCAAAAAGCAGAAAAAACTTTAATAAGATTCTGATTATAATTACTGTATCTGTAATACTTTTGGCACTGGCTGAAATAGTATTCAAAGCAGGAATTGTTAAAAAAATCAGCAGTGACAGTAACATTATGAGGATAATTGTTGGAATTATGGCGATTATTATGATATGTATGTTCGGAAAAAACTGCCCGCACAGAAGTTTTATGCACTCAATTCTCGGACTTGCTCTTATAACAATATCAGCATATATAATTCTTCCTGAATTTGCTTTGTATATGGCAGTATCATTTATAACACATATTTTTCTTGATATATTTAATAAAAAGAAAGTCAAGTTGTTTTATCCTCTGAAAAAACCTGCTATAGCATTGGGATTATGTTCAGCAGGAGGAATTGCTGATAGTATAGTATTCAGAATTTCAGGAATATTGCTTGTGGCAGAACTTATTTTAAAAATAGTTTCGTTTTTATCCTGAATAAAAAGAGAGATTGAAAAAATTTTTTCAATCTCTCTTTTATTATGTACTGAATACCAATTTTAATGAATAATGCTGAGCAGTACACCAGCAGCAACTGCTGAACCGATAACACCAGCAACATTAGGTCCCATAGCGTGCATAAGGAGGAAGTTTGTAGGATTTTCAGCAGCACCAACTTTCTGCGAAACACGAGCTGCCATAGGTACAGCAGATACACCGGCTGAACCGATAAGCGGATTTACCTTTCCGCCTGTAATTTTATACATGAGTTTTCCAAG
>CAYRPZ010000039.1:0-15263 GCA_964426275.1 uncultured Ruminococcus sp.
TACTTACTGTATTCTGAAAATGTCGTTGCACCGATAACCTGAACCTCACCTCTTGAAAGTGCAGGCTTGAGGATATTTGCCGCATTCATTGAACCCTCTGAATCACCTGTTCCGACAAGATTATGAACTTCATCTATAAAAAGAATTATATTTCCTTCAGCCTTTACCTCATCGACAAGACCTTTTATACGGCTTTCAAACTGTCCTCTGAACTGAGTTCCTGCAACAAGTGCCGTCAGGTCAAGGAGATATATTTTCTTTTCAGAAAGATTAAAGGGAACTTCTCCTTTTTCCATTCTCTGTGCAATTCCCTCGGCAACGGCAGTTTTTCCGACACCCGGTTCACCTATAAGGCATGGATTATTCTTTGTTCTTCTTGAAAGAATCTGAATAACTCTTGAAATTTCCTTATCACGTCCGATAATATCGTCCAGTTTGCCGTCTTTTGCTCTCTGGCTGAGATTTGTACAGTAATTCTCAAGAAATTTAAGTTTTTTTTCTTTTTTCTTTACAGGTTTTTCAGCCTTTTCAGACTTCTGCCTTTTTTTGTCAAAATCGCTGTCTTTTTCGGAATTTGCTGACGGTTTGGACATTCCGCCAATAAATGAAGAAAACGGATTATTATCTATCATTCCCTGAATAAACGGCGGAAGTGTTCCTGAACCTCCTGACTGAAATGCATCACCATCAACAATATCAGTCATCTGGTCTGAAAGCTGTTCTATATCTTCATCGCTTATTCCAAACTGTTCCATATACTCTGAAATCTGAGGAATTTTCATTTCCTTTGCACATACCATGCAAAGTCCCTCATTTTTCTTTTCTTCACCCTGAACTGCCGTAATGAATACCACTGCGACACGTTTATGGCATCTGCTGCATAACATCATATTTTTTTCCTCCGTTTAATATTATCCAAATATGTTAAAATCATAGAAAAACCTGAACAGTTTTGTCTGTTCTATAGTTTCCTCGCTTAAAAATGAAACATCATCAGTAAGCAACATAAGAAATTTAAGAAGTATACATAATATATATACAAATGCACAGGATTCAATAATTCCCACTATACCGCCAAGAACAGAATTGAATTTCATTGCTGAAAAGCTGTCTGCCGCTGAAAATGAATTTTCCAGCATTTTTATAATAAACATCAGTATAAACAGAATTATTATAAATACAAATATTTTTACAAATTCAACTGCATACTGATGTATGTAGTTTTCCTCAATATACTCTGATATTTCCGATGTATCCTCATATGTTAACGATTTTATCAGTCTGAAAGCATCTTCTTTATTTTCAGCGGTAAAATTTTCAATTCCTCTTATAAAGGATTCAGGAACATATCCATCGAAAAGCTCTCTCATGCTTTCCCCAAGTCCTGACAACAGACCTTCTGTAACTTCATCAACTGATGAAACTGCACCGGAACTGTATGCATTTATCATATTATACATTTTTGTGTCAAGATTACTTTCATCTGCTGATTTTATAATCTTTTCAATGTCCTTCTGATTTACATCAAGACCAAGCGTAATATCTGAAATATATTCCTGCACTTCTTCAGCAATACTGAATTTTGCTATTGCTGTATTAATATTTTCAACTACGCTGTCTTTTATAAATAAATCATATATCTGACCTGCAAATATGGTGCTTACCAATGTTGCAGCAAAGCATGAAACAAGATAACCTCCCGCAGAAAGAATTATTTGTGAAAAACCTTTTTTAAAGCTCGCAAAAATTGTTCCCGCAATCACAGCCAGTGCAATAACGTCATATATTATCCACAGACTATCAGAATTCATTTCGTTATCATCTCCTTACTTTCTCATATATCAGCTGCTTATAAACCTTATCTTGTCAATACGGCTGCTGCCTATCAAATAAATTATATCCCCTGATTTAAGAAATGAATTATATATATCAGAAATTTCCACATTGGCACATTCTTTGCCGGTATAATCATAGGCAATAATTTCATTGTCAGTCATTACATATGCATATTCCGGTTCAGCAACAAGGCATTTCAGATTCTTGTCTATAACTACTTCAACAGGATTTTCATCAACTCCGTTTGTAAGTACAAGGCTTGTCTTTCTTCTTTCCTCATTTTCAAACGTCATTGCAGATTTGTCACCGGCAAAATCTCCTGAAATCAGAGTATTTTTATATATATATCCTTTAAGAAGCAGTCCGTTTTTATCATAATATCCACATTTTGTATCGCCTATTATAAAAAGACCGTCATCAGAAGTTGAATATGAATTTATACAGAGGGTTTCAAGATTATCTGTTGTCCATACTGCATCTTCACTTGTAAATATAACCTCATATGCCTGTGAAACAATCTGACCTATATCAGCATTCATAACTGTAATCCTACAGCCTGTACTCTCATTATTAAAGCATATTTCGATAATTCTGTCAACACTTCCTTTATAATAAACAGGATTTCCTTTGTTATCATATACAGTAAGCATACAGGCATAGTTTTCAGATGTTGTTACAACTGCAATATATCCTTCCTTGCTTATTCTTGCAAAGATTATGCTGTTATCAGTTTCCTTCTCAAAAACAGTCTTTTTTTCCGTTTCAACACAAAATTTATTTCCTCCGCTTTCATAGATAAGTGAACGGTTTGCAACGGTTTTCAGCACAACATTTGAATAATTGTGATTTTTGGTGCGGAGAATTTCTCCTGATGATGAGTATATCTCAAAATCAGTATCACTCAGAACAACAAGTCTTTCATTCATAATACCGGTCTGATAATCAGATGAATCCGAGAGCGAAAGAGGAAAATTTCCTCCTGCAAGCTCACCATTATTTGAAAGTACACCATTCTCATCAACTTTAGCACTTTTGCTGTATCCTATATATATTCCCATTTTTTCAAATTCAGGAATCCATTTATCTCTTGTTATAAAAAGCCCTGCTGATATCAGTATTACCATAACAGCAATTATTAAAATCACATTTTTACTGATTTCTTTGCTTTCCCTGTTATGCTTCCGCATTTTGCGCCTTGAACGCTTGCTGTAAATATCCTCTGACATTTTAAGCCTCCTGAATCAATAAAAAACCCTGTTAAGATAAAGTCCGTGTGCCTGTGCAGTACTGCCTGCAAAACGTCTTTCCCTTGCCTCAATTATATCATCAATTTCATCTATTTTTATAAAGCCCTCATTAACTGCGAGCAGAGTGCCGACCATAATCCTTACCATATTATAAAGGAAACCGTCTCCTTTTACAAGCATTTTAATTGAATTTCCATCAATTTCAGTATTAAAGCAGTAAATTGTTCTTACAGTATTCGTTTTGTCTGAACCTGCTGAACAGAAACTTTTAAAATCATAAGTTCCGACAAAATGCTGAGATGCTTCATTTACAAGCTCTGCATCAAATTTTCTTCTGTAATGATACTCCAAATCGGCTGTGAATGGATTTTTTGATTCGCTGTTATATATTTTATACATATATTCTTTTGCCCTGCATGAAAATCTTGCATGAAAATCTTCGGGAACATCTTCACATGACAGAATAGATATATCATCAGGAAGTATACAGTTTACTCCCCTTACAAATCCGATGTTGCTTATTGTACTTTCTGTATTAACAGAAAAACAGAATTCATTTGCATGAACTCCGGCATCTGTCCTCGAACAGCCGTTTACTGAAACATTTTCATTAAGAACCCTTGATACAGCTCTTTCAACTTCTGCCTGTACCGTATGAGCATTGTTCTGTATCTGAAAACCATGATAATTTGTTCCTCTGTATGCCATTATAACTTTCAGATTTCTCACTTTTCTTCCTCACTGTTATCATTTTTCTTTTCAGCCTTTATCTGATATTCAGTAAGAATATCCATAAGCTTTTCATGATTTTCCCTTTTGGATTTTCTGTCTGAAACGATAATTCTTATTATATTAGCAAGAGCTATAATCGGTACTGCTATACAGAATATGACTGTAAAATTAATCATTGCCTGCAAATTCATTCACCACCGAAAAATATATTTGTAACTATTACTCCTGCAATAAATATAACTGTCACCGCAACAGCCATGTAGTCATTTTTTCCTGATTTAAGCTGTTTAAGCCGTGTTCTTCCATCACCGCCCCTGTAACAGCGACATTCCATAGCAGCTGCCAGTTCCTCGGCTCTCCTGAATGCCGATACAAATAAGGGTATAAATACAGGCATAAGAGCCTTTGCCCTTTTTGCAATATTTCCTGTTTCCCAGTCTGCACCTCTTGATTTCTGTGCTGACATAATTTTATCAGTTTCATCAATAAGTGTAGGTATAAACCTTAAAGCTATAGTCATCATCATTGCCAGTTCATGCACAGGTGCTTTGAACCGTTTAAGCGGTGATAAAAGCCTTTCTATCGCATCTGTAAGATTTATAGGAGATGTAGTATATGTAAGCAAAGATGAACCTATAATAAGCAGTATTATACGGCATATCATAAACATTGATGATTCCACTGCCTCATATGTTATTCCTATAAATCCTATTTTTAATATAGGCTCTCCATCTATAAAAAACAGATTCATAAATGCAGTTATCGAAATTATCGGAATCATTGCTTTTAAATTCTTCCATATAAGCGAAAATTTTATACGTGAAAGTGCATATGCTATAAATGCATACAATGCCCCTGCTGCGATACCAATAAAAGAATCCGCTGAAAATATCATTATTATATACAAGGCTGTAAGTATTATCTTAAATCTTGAATCGAGTCTGTGAATTATACTGTTTCCTGGAAAATACTGACCTATTGTTATATCTTTAAGCAATTTATACTCCCTTTCGTTTTTTCACATAATCAAGTATAAGCTTTTTTGCGGTTTCAACCGTATAAGCTTCACCGCTGAAATCAAATCCTCTTTTTCTGAGTTCTCTGAAAACACTTGTAATCTGAGGCACTGCAAGTCCGATTTCAGAAATCTCATCTGCTCTCTCAAAAACTTTTTCCGTATCATCATAACAAAAAACCTCTGCATTATTCATAACAAGCAGTTTTGTTGTATATTGTGCGATATCCTCCATGCTATGAGATACAACAAGCACTGTACTTCCGGTAGACTGATGATATCTTTTTATCTGACTGAAAATTTCAGTCCTTCCCGCAGGGTCAAGTCCTGCTGCCGGTTCGTCAAGTATAAGCACGGAAGGCTTCATTGCCATAACACCTGCAATCGCAACTCTGCGTTTCTGTCCTCCTGAAAGTTCAAACGGTGATTTTTCAAGCATATCCTCAGTTATTCCAACCATATCTGCACTTTCACGGACACGTTTTTTTATTTCAGTTTCATTCAGTCCCATATTTGACGGTCCGAATGATATATCCTTAAAAACTGTATCTTCAAACAGCTGATATTCAGGATACTGGAATACAATTCCGACTTTAAAGCGAGTCTGTCTTGTAATCTCCTTACTCTCCCATATATCCTGACCATCTATATAAACTTTTCCCGATGATGGTTTAAGCAGTCCGTTAAAATGCTGTATAAGAGTTGATTTTCCTGAACCTGTATGCCCTATAACACCTGAAAATTCTCCCTGCTCAATCTCAATACTCACATTATTGACTGCAACTTTTTCAAATGGTGTGCCTGTGCTGTAAGTATAAGTAAGATTTTCAGTTTTTATTGCTGTCATCATATCTCTCCTTACAAATCCGCAAGCATTTTTTCAAGTGCGTCAATACATTCATTTTCAGTAATTATATGGCTGTCAAGATTAAATCCGCATCTGTTAAGTTCATATACAAGCTCTGTAACCTGCGGAACATCAAGACCTGCTGACTTTATCCTTTCAACATCAGAAAATACTTCTTTCGGAATATTGTCCATTATAACTTTTCCGCTGTCCATAACTATAACTCTGTCAGCCGATACAGTTTCTTCCATATAGTGAGTTATCAGAATTATTGTTATGCCATAATCCTTATTTAATTTCTTTATTATCTCAATAACTTCTTTTCTCCCCTGCGGGTCAAGCATTGCAGTAGGCTCATCAAGAATTATGCACTCAGGACGCATTGCAATAATTCCTGCAATGGCAATTCTCTGTTTCTGACCTCCTGAAAGCTGTGCAGGGGAATGAAGCCTGTAATCATACATTCTTACTGATTTAAGGGCATCATCAACCCTTTTTCTTATTTCATCAGACTCAACACCTAAATTTTCAAGTGCAAATGCAACATCTTCCTCAACTACTGAAGATACAATCTGATTGTCGGGATTCTGAAAAACCATTCCTGCAAACTGTCTTATATCAAAAAGCTTTTCTTCGTCTTTTGTATCCATACCGTTTACAGTGACAGTTCCTCTGTCGGGTATAAGCATTCCATTAAAATGCTTTGCAATCGTTGATTTTCCTGAACCATTCCTGCCAAGCACTGCGGTAAATTCTCCCTTACGGATATTTATATCTGCTCCGTCAACAGCCATGCGTATATTTTTTTCTTCCGGATTTTTCTGATATGAAAAATATACTTTCTCAGCTTTTATAATATCTTTAGACATCTGCATTAATTCCTTTGCCGTATATCAGTTGCTCTGCCATATTGCAGTTGAACCGCATGGCAGTGGTTTTCCTGATGATTCAACAGGAAGCCCGATTTCATCTGCTGTAACACTGCCACCAAATTTTTCAGCTATAATATCATTGAGTATATATGCCATTACAGACGGTGAAAGTCCTGTTGTATAGCTGTTAAGCAGAAAGAAAAGCGGTTTGTCGCTTAAAACCTGCGAACATAATTTTACAAGGTCATATATGCAGTCCTCAAGCTTCCATACTTCTCCACCTGTTCCCCTGCCGTATGACGGAGGGTCCATGACTATTGCATCATATTTCCTCTCCCTGCGGATTTCACGGGCAACAAATTTCTCACAGTCATCAACAATCCAGCGTACAGGTTTGTCAGAAAGCCCTGACAATGCGGCATTCTCCCTTGCCCAGCTTACCATTCCTTTTGATGCGTCAACATGGCATACACTTGCCCCTGCCTCTGCACAGGAAAGAGTTGCTCCTCCCGTATATGCAAAGAGATTAAGCACACTTATTTGTCTGTCTGCATTTCTGATTTTATCCGCCATAAAATCCCAGTTCACAGCCTGTTCCGGAAAAAGCCCTGTATGCTTGAAACCCGTTGGTTTTATATTGAATTTAAGATTATCGTAGGAAATATGCCATGTATTCTTAGGTTTTGCACTCTTAAAGTCCCAGCTTCCTCCGCCCGACGATGAACGGTGATAATGACCGTCAGCCTTTGCCCACAATTCCGATTTATGAGGAGTTTTCCATATTATCTGAGGGTCAGGACGTATAAGCACTACATCATTCCATATCTCAAGTTTTTCTCCGCATGAAGTATCTGCTATGCGGTAATCATTCCATCTGTCTGCAACTCTCAAAAAAATTATCCTCTCTTTAAGCTTTTATATTCCAAGCTGTTTTTTTATAACATCTGCAATATCATCTGCAAACTTCTGAATTTCCGCAGTATCCCTGCCTTCAATCATAATTCTTATAAGCGGTTCTGTACCGCTTTCCCTGACAAGTATTCTGCCGTTATCCCCGAGCATTTCCTCATATTTTGCAATAACAGATTTAATCTCGTCATCACTGTTCCATTTTCCCTTTTTATCTGCTGTAATCTTAACATTTACAAGCACCTGCGGATATACTTCCATAACTGAGGCAAGCTCTGACATCTTCTTTCCGGATTCGGCAAGAACGCATAATGTCTTTACTGCTGAAAGCTGACCGTCACCGGTGGTTGCATGGTCAAGGAATATAATATGACCGCTCTGTTCTCCGCCTATATTAAATCCGCCCTCTGACATTCTTTCAAGCACATATCTGTCACCAACGCCTGTAAGTTCAACATTTACTGCATTATCCTGTGCAAAACGCTTGAAACCAAGATTCGTCATAACTGTAACAACAGCTGTATCTTTTTTCAGCTGTCCCTTATTTTTCATGGCAAGTGCATTTATAGCGATAAGTCTGTCACCATCAACCAGTTCTCCGTTCTCATCGACTGCAAGACACCTGTCAGCATCACCGTCAAATGCAAATCCTGCATCGCATTTATTTTCTCTTACAAACTTCTGAAGATTTTCAATATGCGTTGAACCGCAGTTTTTATTTATATTAGTTCCGTCATATTGATTACTGATAAACAGACATTCACAGCCGAGTGAACCGAAAAGCTTTTCAGCTGTAACTGATGAACTTCCGCAGGCACAGTCAAATGCTATTTTAAGCTTTGAAACATCTGCACAGGCTATATTTTTTATATAGCTTATATAGTCATCTCCGGCAGATTCATAATGATAAATTCTTCCTACATCTGTATGAGATACAAGACGTATATCCTGAGGTCTGTCAAGAATAAGCTCTTCAATTTCGGCTTCCGTTTCATCTGAAAGCTTATATCCGTTTGAAGCAAAAATCTTTATTCCGTTAAATTCAACGCTGTTATGAGATGCTGAAATCATAATTCCCGCATCAGCTTTTTTTTCTCTTACAAGATACGCAACTGCAGGTGTCGGAACGACCCCGAGAATTTTTACATCTGCACCCACAGAGCATATTCCTGCACAGAGTGCAGACTCAAGTATGTCAGATGAAATTCTTGTATCTTTTCCGATAAAGATAACAGGTCTGTGATTAGTAGTTTTTGTAAGTACAAGAGCTGATGCCCTTCCTATCTGCATAGCAGTTTCACATGTAAGTTCAGTAACCGCAATTCCTCTTGCACCGTCAGTACCGAAAAGTCTGCCCATATATAAAATCTCCTTTTATCAATATAATCAAAAATTTTAATAAAACCTGCAAAAATTCTGTTTTCTGTATTATTAAGAAATCTTACTTATTCTATGCTGATTTAACCGTTAAGGTTTGCAGTATATCAGTTTATTATTGCAAACTGGCTGAATTTCCATCTGTCCTCATATTTTGACAGTCTGAATGTAAGCTGACTTACAGCATATTTGCTCTTGTCAGCCGGCTCAGTAAAGAATATCGGATCTGTATTCACAGTGCTGTTTCCAAGGAGATAATAAACATCAGCAGTACATACAATTTCATTGTCCGTCTGGCTTACAAGTCTGAAAACATGACCTGCATATGCAGGATTTTTTGTATTTTCTGCCGGAGCCATATAGAATGCACCGTACTTGTCAACAAAGCTTGTCTGTCCGTAAGGGAGTATCTGATTGCTCATAAGGTCATCGGTAAAGTAATAGCTTGCAAATGTGTAAAGACTCTGATAATCAGGAAAACGTGTATCTGTAACTCTTGTATATCCGTCCTTACCGTTTACCCATACAGGTGTTGAAGTATCACTTGTAAATGAACAGTAATAAATTTTGCTGTATACCTCCAGTGCGCTTGTATAAAAATCTTTAAGGTCATCAGAAAGCGGTGGTCTGCCGTCCTCACTTGTATATTCATTTGCCGGTTCGGAAGTAGTAGTTTCAGATGACTCGCTTGTTTCATCATTTGTTGTTGCATCTGTGGTAGTTACAGCTGAGGCGATTGCTTCATAATCAAGACTTATACTTCCTGCACCTGTTGTATCCGAAGTGCTTTCCGGAACTGAAGTAAATTCACTTTCATCACTTGAAACAGTTTCACTGCTCACTGAAGTTACCCCGACATCTGTCATAAGTTCAAAGGCAGGTGCTTCCGTTGATTCGGAAACTGAAGTTTCTGAAAGTGCCGCTTTGAGATTATCCTCATATGTTTCACAGCCTGTCATCATAAAAACTGCAAGAAACACTGCAACTGAAATGCATATTTTTTTCATTTTATTGACCTCCTAAAAATTTAAGAATATTACATATCCTGAATTTTATAATTTATCTTTTGAAAATCCAAGGTGACGATATGCAAGTTCTGTTGCACATCTTCCTCTCGGAGTTCTGGCAAGAAATCCAATCTGCATAAGAAACGGCTCGCATACATCTTCAAGCGTGACCGCCTCCTCTCCTATTGCAGATGCCAGCGTTTCAAGTCCCGCAGGCCCCCCATTGTATCCCTTTATAAGCATTGTAAGCATACGATTGTCAAGACTGTCAAGTCCCATTGAATCTATTTCAAGCTTGTCAAGTGCCATTTCAGCTGTTTTTTCAGTAATTTCACCGTTCCCCAGAACATCGGCAAAATCACGCACACGCTTTAAAAGACGGTTTGCAACTCTCGGAGTTCCTCTTGAACGCCTTGCAATTTCATATGCACCGTCAATATCACATGGAATATCAAGTATCATACTGCTTCTTCTTACGATATCACTGAGCTGTTCTTCGGTATAAGGTTCAAGTCTTAATATGACTCCGAATCTGTCACGCAGAGGAGATGTAAGCTGACCGGCCCGTGTAGTTGCCCCTACAAGAGTAAATTTCGGAAGATCTATTCTTATTGAACGTGCTGAAGGTCCTTTTCCTATCATTATGTCAAGTGCATTATCCTCAAGGGCTGTATACATTATTTCCTCAATTGCTCTTGAAAGTCTGTGAATTTCGTCTATGAAAAGAACATCGTTTTCCGAAAGATTTGTAAGCAGTGCCGCAAGGTCGCCCGCCTTTTCAATTGCAGGAGCTGACGTTATACGGAGATTTACTCCCATCTCATTTGCAATTATTCCTGCAAGAGTTGTTTTTCCAAGTCCCGGAGGACCATAAAGAAGAACATGGTCAAGAGGTTCATTCCTGCGTTTTGCAGCTTCAATATATACAGAAAGGTTTTCCTTTACCTTATCCTGTCCTATGTAATCCCTTAAATATTTCGGGCGGAGCGAAAATTCCGTTTCATTATCCTTTGAAATAAATTCAGGCGAAACCATACGCTCTGCACTGTTTTCAAATTTCATATCTCCTGTTTCTATCAAAATTTCCCCTCCGTTTCCGAATTATATATAATAATATATCATTTAAATTTACCTGTAGCAATTGATTTGAGTGCAAGCTTTACGAGTTCAGCTGAAGACAGACTGTCATCAAATTTTGAAAGCACAGGCATTATTTCCGAGTCAGAATATCCAAGAGCCTCAAGAGCTGAAAAAGCCTCTGAGATATTTGAATTTTCACTGAAACCGCCTGATGCAGGCTGATACTGTGATAATCCGTCTGACGGCACAATATTCTCCTTTGAAATCTTGTCTTTAAGTTCAAGCACTATACGCTGTGAAGTTTTTGCACCTATACCTTTTACTTTAGTAAAAGCCTTGCTGTCACCTGAAGCAACAAGCAGAGCAAATTTATCTGCCGGAATATCTGAAAGTATCGCAAGAGCAGCTTTAGGGCCTACTCCTGATACGGATATAAGCAGTTTGAAACATTCAAGTTCCTGCATTGTCCGAAATCCGAAAAGCTCTGCACAGTCCTCCTTTACACTAAGAAATGTAAAAAGTTTTTCCTCACTTCCGCACTGACCGAGCTTTGAAATTGTTGAAAGAGTTGTACGGCATAAATATCCTACTCCTGCACATTCAATAACCGCTGTTGACTCATCTTTGTAAACAAGCTCTCCTCTTACGCTGTAAATCAATTTACGCTCCCCCTTATACAACTATGCAATGTGCCCCGCATACTGCAACTGCAAGAGCATCAGCGGCATCATCGGGCTTAGGTATTTCCGCAAGTCCGAGAATACGCCTTGTCATATCCATAACCTGTTTTTTCTTAGCTTTTCCATATCCCACAACGGACTGTTTTACCTGAAGCGGCGTATATTCAAAAACAGGTACATCTTTCAGTGATGCAACAAGAACTGCAATTCCTCTTGCCTGTGCAACATTTATAGCAGTTTTTTGATTTGTTGTAAAAAACAGAGTTTCAATTGCCATAAAATCAGGCTTGTATTTTGTAAAAATAAAATCAAGATCCTCATAAATGCATTTAAGACGATGAGGAAATGGCGTTCCGGCTTCAGTTGTAACTGCACCATATTCTATCGGAGTAAATTTATATCCGTCATAGTCAAGTATCCCGAATCCTACTATCGCATATCCGGGGTCTATTCCAATTATTCTCAAAATATTCATTCCTTTTAACTCAATTTACACCTATAGACACTATATTATAACATAGATTTAAAATCTTTTCAATATTTTAAAGAATAATTATATTGTTTTTTATACTGATTTTATGTATAATATAGATAATACATCTCTTATAATTATGATGATTAAAAAAATTTTAAGAAAGGCAGTTGGAAATCATGGATTTAAAAGATTTAAGAAATGAGATTGATAAAGTTGACCATGAAATTTTATCAAACTTTGAAAAAAGAATGGATTTATGCAGACAGGTGGCAGTTTATAAAAAGGAAAATAATCTTCCTATATTTCAGGGAAACCGTGAAAGCGAAATTATAGAAAGAATAAGAAATGCATCGCCTGAACAGCTTAAAGACGGCTCAACAGCTCTTTTTCTCAGTATTATGGATATAAGCAAATCTCTCCAGCAGTATGAAATATATAAAAATATTCCATTCCGTAAAAGCGGTATACTTGATTTAAACAAATCAGGCACTGTAATATGTCAGGGAACAGAAGGTGCAAATTCTGAAGAAGCTGCTTTAAAACTTTTCGGTGATAACTGTAATATCAGGTTCTGTGATGATTTTAATGATGTATTCAAAGCTGTCGAAAACGGTGATGCTGATTTCGGAATACTTCCGATACTCAATTCCACCGCAGGCTCTGTAACCCAGACTTATGACCTTATGAAAACACATAACTTTTATATTGCAGCTTCAACAAATGTTAAAATACGCCACTGTCTTGCAGTCAGAAAAGGAGTCAATCCCGATGATATCATATCTGTATATTCGCACCCTCACGCACTTTCACAGTGTTCAGAATTTATAAGAAAAAACAATTATAATCCTGTATCATACATAAATACTGCTATTTCCGCACAGTATGTAAAAGAAAGCAATGAACCTATTGCATCAATATGTTCTGAAAGATGTGCAAAGCTCTATGACCTTGAAATAATTCAGAAAAATATTGCTGACTCACAGCCTAATTATACAAAATTCATATGCATAACAAAGGATTTCATAAAAGAACCTGATGCCGATACAGTTTCTGTTCTCATTACAATCCCGCATAAGACAGGAAGTTTATACAGACTGCTTACAAAATTCTTTGTATCAGGTCTTAATCTCAAAAAAATTGAAAGCAGACCTATTGCTGACGGAAGCTTTGATGTAATGTTCTATCTGGATTTTGAAGGCAATGTTGATGATATAAAAGTATCCTCGCTTATTATGGAAATGCAGGATACTATCGATGATTTCAGGTTTCTTGGAAATTTCAAGGAACATAAATAAAAAAATTCTTTATGGCGTATAAAAAAAGTCCTGATTATTTTCTGCAATAAATCAGGACTTTTTCATATTAATCAATTATTTATGAATTCTTGACTTTTCGCTGTCAATTGTTTTAAGCAAATCATCAACAGATGTTTTTGATGAACTTCTTCTGACAGCACTGTTTGTATATCTGTTTGAAGAATATCTGTTTCCTTTTTTCTCAGTTGAAGATGACGAAGTTTTCTTTGGTGACGGAGCAGGCTTTATTTCTTTAGATATCACATGAATTTCAGATTTTTCTTTATTTACAATTTCAGGTTCTTCTTTATCAGCGACTTCAGATTTTTCCTCTGTTCTTTCATATACAGGTTCTGATATAATATCAGGAAGTTTTTCAGGTATATCATTTCTGTATATAATCTCATCATTACTTTCATCGGATTCAGTATTATTTATAATACAATGAATTTTTGGTTCTGTAATATCTTCTGTTTCCTGATTATCAGATATATCGGGCACAGGAATTTCCTCAGGTTCAGATATTGTTTCAGTTACATCAGTTTCAATATTCTCCTCAGTAAATACAGGAGGAACTGATATTACTTCTTCAGATTCATTCTCAGCTGTTTCCGCAATTTCCTGTTCATCATCAGGAATATTTATTTCTTCAGGTTTTTCTGTTTCATCTTCTGAATTTTCTTCTGATAAATTATAGTCATCTTCCTGCTCATCATCAGCTGAAACTATAGATGTGTCGCCATTTTCATCTTTTGTTATAAGGTAAACATCATCTTCCTGAGTTTCATTATATTTCTCATCAGATTTTTTAAGTTTTGCTTCAGCTTTTGCTTTTTTCTGCTTTTCTTTCTTTTCCTTTTCTTTTTTGTATTTGGAATTGTCTTTTTCTGACAACTTTTCCTTTTCGATAAGTGACCATGATTTAAGCAGAATGACAATTGTAAGCGGAAGTATAATAAGAACGACGATTCCTGCATTTGTAGTTGCAAAACTTATAAATTTTCCGAATGAATCGCTTGTGAGATAACAGAGTGCAACCGCATTTTCCTTAGGAACAACTATTGTATCATCAATTTCTGAATAATCGCTTTTCAAAGTATATGTAGTTTCGTCCATACCAGCAATCCTTACGATTGCATAGTCATTTTCATCATTTACAACAGAAAGAATTACATTTCCCACCTGTAAATTATTCATAAGCTCACTGTCACATATTACTGCTGTTTTCGGATTAATTTTCTCAATACTCTGTTCTTCTCCGGCAATATATACATAATATTTTCCAAAAGACGGAGCAGCAGTATCCTTGTAAAAAAGCATATTTACTACAAACATGCATACCACAAACAGAAGAAGCAGCACTGTAACCGCTTTTTCAACCACATTCAACACACTTGTTTTTTTCTTCATAATTTCCTCCCGATATTACAAAATCATCATTAATCTTTATTATACCATAATATTATTGAAAATACAATTTCTATTTTAATTTTTTTCAGGAATTAAAAAAAAATTTTTCATGTACTCTTGACATATTCTGAAATTATGATAAAATATAATCAATGCTTGTGTAGCACAGTTGGCAGTGCAGCTCATTCGTAATGAGCAGGTCGCAGGTTCGAATCCCGTCACAAGCTTTTTATATTTTTATCTGAACGTTCAGAAAATATTTTTTTCACATCAAAATGCGTACTGTAAAAGTACGCATTTTTTATTATTGTGACTGTGCAAGCTTTTCAGCATCTTCATATGAAGAAGTAATTCCCAGAAATTCTTCAAGACAGAGTCCGCTTTCATAAACTTCAGTTGCCTTTTCAACGCCGAGATATCTTATATGCCATGGTTCATACATATATCCTGTAATATCTTCCTTTCCTTCAGGGTAACGTAT
>CAYRPZ010000040.1:0-15146 GCA_964426275.1 uncultured Ruminococcus sp.
ATCATTATATCATACCTTTTGCCCTTTGTCAACACTTTTTTTAAAAAAATTTTTAGAATTATGATTTTTTTCAATATTTTATGTTTTTATATGCAAAAAGCAAGCAGGAATACCACGTTTATGGTATTCCTGCTATTTTATATTATTTATGAAGCCTGTTCAAACTGACTGTTATAAAGGTCAGCATAAAATCCGCCTTTTTCAATAAGTTCATCATGATTACCGCTTTCAATGATATCTCCATCTTTCATTACAAGTATTAAATCAGCATTTTTAATAGTAGAAAGACGATGTGCGATTATAAATGAAGTACGATTTTTCATAAGTTCGTCCATAGCTTTCTGAATTTGCAGTTCTGTTCTTGTATCAACAGAGCTTGTTGCCTCGTCAAGTATAAGCATAGGTTTATCGGCAATCATTGCACGAGCTATCGTAAGCTGCTGTTTCTGACCCTGTGAAAGATTAATCTGGTCATTAAGAACAGTATCATATCCTTTTGGAAGTGTACGTATAAAATGGTCAAGACCTACAGCTTTACAAGCTTTCTTCATCTTATCATCATCAGCATTTTCAGAACAGTATATAAGATTTTCTCTTACAGTTCCTTCAAAAAGCCATGTATCCTGAAGAACCATACAAAACTGAGAATGTACTGTTTCACGTTTCATATCCTTTGTAGATATTCCGTCAATTTTAATCTGACCGCCCTGTATTTCATGAAAACGCATAAGCAGATTAACCATTGTAGTTTTGCCTGCACCTGTAGGACCTACAATTGCTATTTTCTGACCCGGTTTTGCAGATGCACTGAAATCATTTATAATAATTTTTCCTGAATCCTTATATCCAAAACGAACATGTTCAAAATCGACATATCCCTGAGCTTTTTCAATAGTTTTAGTTTTATAGGATTCGTCCTCCATTTCTTCAGCCTCAATAAATTCAAAAATTCTCTCACCTGCAGCAGCTGCTGACTGCAAAGCCTGAGCACCCTGTGCAAGCTGTGAAAGAGGCTGTGTGAAGAAACGAATATACATCATAAATGCCACTATTACACCAAATGAAATTTTCCCTTTCATTGTAAGCAATGCACCAACAATACATACAGCAACATACCCTAAATTGCCTATAAATGTCATGAAAGGCATCATAAGCCCTGAAAGACACTGAGCTTTAAATGCACTGTCGCAAAGATTTCTGTTCATATTATCAAATATATTTTTTGCTTCTGCTTCTCCGTTATAAGCTTTTACAACAGTATGTCCGGCATATATTTCCTCAATATGACCATTTAATTCTCCAAGATGTTTCTGCTGGCGTATAAAATATTTCTGAGATTTTCCCATAACTACAGACATAAATCCAAATCCTATAAGAGTAGCAATTACAGCAGTCACTGTCATTGTAAGATTTGTTACAAGCATCATTACAAGAGAGCCGACAAGAAGTGTTATTGCTGAAACAAGTGTACCGATACTTTGATTGAATGACTGACCTATAGTATCAACATCATTAGTTACACGTGAAAGAACATCACCTGTAGATGTACGGTTATAATACCACATAGGAAGATTATTAATCTTTTCGGATATATCTTTTCTGAGTCTTCTTGTGACTTTCTGAGTTACATCAGCCATAATAAGTCCCTGACATAAACTAAGTATTGAACTGAGCACATAAAAAACAACAAGTGTAATTCCAATATTCTTTACAGCATCAAGGTCAATACTGGTCATAATTCCTTCTGTTATGATATCAGTCATATCGGAAAGTTTGTCAGGACCTATAAGAGTAAGAATCGTACCACCTGAAGCAAAAAGAACTGCAATTATAACAGCAATCCAGTAACTTCTGCAATACTTTATAATTTTTCCCCATGTACCTTTAAAATCCTTTGATTTTTCAACAGGTCTTTTCCCCATACCTTTAGGAGGTTTATGGGCAGTAAATTTTTCTTCAGCCATTATTCAAGTTCCTCCTTTGACAACTGTGAATAAGCAATCTGCTGATATACAGAGCAGTTTTTCATAAGTTCATTATGAGTTCCGATACCTGCAATACAGCCTTCATCGAGAACAATAATTTTATCGGCATCACGAATAGTGCCTATTCTCTGAGCAACTATAAGCTTAGTTGCGGACGAACAGTCTTTTTTAAGAGTTTCACGGAGTTTGCGGTCTGTTTTATAGTCAAGTGCTGAAAAAGAATCATCGAAAATAAAAATTTCAGGGTGACGGCACACAGCACGGGCAATTGAAAGACGCTGTTTCTGACCACCTGAAAGGTTAGAGCCTCCCTGAGCAATATAGCTGTCATATCCGTCAGGCATTTTTTCGACAAATTCTGAAGCCTGAGCAGTATATACCGCATCAACGACATCATTCTTCATAACATCATTTTCCTTGCCATTGTCACCATACGCAACATTGGATTTAACAGTACCGCTGAACATAATTGCTTTCTGGGAAACATATCCTATTTTATTATGGAGAGCATACTGAGTATATTCCTTAACATTGATTCCATCAACAAGAACTTCTCCCTCGGTCACATCATAAAATCGGGGAACAAGATTTACAACAGTAGTTTTTCCACATCCGGTAGAACCTATGAATGCGACTGTTTCACCTTTATGTGCTGAAAAAGTTATATTTTTAAGCACATAGTCATCAGCATCAGGATATTTAAAGCAGACATTTTTAAATTCAACCTCGCCTTTAAGAGATTGTTTTTCATCACTTATATTTCCGTCAATTATTGCCGGATTTGTGTTTAAAACCTCACTGATACGATTTGCAGCAACAGAGGCACGTGGCATCATAATGAAAATCATAATAAGCATCATGAATGCCATTATAACCTGAACTGCATATGATGAAAACACTATCATATCTGAAAATAATATCATTTTTCCGGTTATATCAGAATTTTGTATCAGATATGCACCAATCCAGTAAACAGCCAGTGAAAGACCATTCATAATCATCTGTATTCCCGGCATCATAACTGACATAATACGGGAAGTGAAAAGATGTGCATGAGTCAATGCATCATTGGATTTTTCAAATTTATCCTCCTGATATTTTTCAGCGTTATAAGCTCTTATAACATTTATACCGGTCAGATTTTCTCTTGTTACACGGTTAAGGTCATCAGTAAGGAACTGAAGTTTTTTAAACATAGGCATTGCGAAAAAAATACAAGTTCCGACTATTAATATCAGAACTCCGACAGCAACTCCTGTTGAAAGAGTCCACTTCCAGTTTTTATCTGCAATTTTAAGTATTGCACATATAGCCATTATCGGAGCTTTGACAATTGCCTGAAGCCCCATAACAATCACCATCTGTACCTGAGTAACATCATTTGTTGAACGAGTGATAAGGCTTGCTGTGGAAAATCCTCCGATTTCCTGCATTGAAAAAGACTGAACCTTATTGAACATCAGACTTCTGAGTGTTGCACCAAAGTCTGAAGCAACCCTTGCAGCAATCACAGTAACCATGACTGCTGATGCGAGACTTCCCAATGCACACAAAAACATTTTTACGCCTGCTTTAAGCACTTCACTCATTTCATTGCCTTCAGTCTGCACAAGCATGGTTATTTCAGACATATAATCAGGAAGTTTAAGGTCAAGCCACACCTGAACCACAATGAAGCATATGCTTATAAAAATAAAAAGCATATCTTTTTTTGTAAGATTTCTGAATAATTTCAGCATATATATTTTTACTCCTTTCTTTTGTATGTGAAATTAATTATATAATAAAAATATAAACTGAAAAGAAACAACAATTTTAATCACATGGCAGGCAAACAGTAAATACAACGCCTACTGATTTTTCAGACACAGAAACTGAGCCTTTATGCAGTTCAATTATTTTTTTAACAACAGCAAGACCTGTTCCTGTACCTTCTTTTGAATGTGAGGTATCCGACTGATAGAATTTATTGAAAATACGTTTTTTATCCTCATCTTTTACTGATGAACCGCTGTTATAAACTGAAATCTCAAGCATATCCTGTTTCTTTTTTATACTTATTTCAACATCACCGTTTTCATCGGCAAACTTTACTGCATTATCAATAAGATTAATCCATACCTGCTTTAAAAGTTCCTCATTGGCATTTATATTATATTCATTAAAATTTACAGATATATTAAGATTTTTTCTGCTCCATTTTTTCTCAAGCAAAAGAATACAGTTTCTAAGCTGTTCAGAAAGATTATATTCTGTTATATCAGTAAGAATGCTTTGATTTTCTACCTTTGTGAGATTAAGAACATTGGTTGCCATATCAGCAAGTCTTGAAGATTCATCAATTATAATATCCAGATATTCAGCCTTTTCCTTTTCAGAAATATTACCTTTTTTTATCAGTTTTGCGAATCCCTTTATTGATACAATAGGAGTTTTAAATTCATGTGAAAAATCATTTACAAAATCCGAGCGGAGCATTTCAGTATTCTGAAGTTCGTCAGCGAGTTTGTTAAAACTTTCTGAAATTTTCACACCATAGTTATTATAGTCCATATATATTCTTGTATCATATTCACCATTGGCAAGACTGTTCATAGCATCAATGAGTTTATTTATAGGTTTAAGGGGAATATGGCATATAAATGCTGAAACAATAGTACCTATTATAATACTTACAATACCGAGTAAAATTGTAAAATAAATAACAGGAGAAGGAAGAAATTCCTTGCTTATTATGCCCGATTGTACCATGAGAAATACAGAAGCACCAATTATAAGCATAGTTGCAGATAAAATCAGAAATACCATAAATATAAAAATCAGCGGAAAAAGAAAAATATGTCTTTTCTTGCATTTTTTCATATTTTTTTCACCGCCTTATATCCAAGACCTCTGACTGATTCAATTTCAAATTCAGTCCAGCCTTCAAAACGTTTTCTAAGCCGTCCGATATGAACAGTTACAGTTTCCCAGCCTGTTTCACTCTCAACTCCCCATATTTCGTCCATAAGCTGAATTCTTGTAAAAATTTTATTCGGATATGAAAGAAGTTTATAGAGAAGCTGAAATTCTTTCTGCGGAAGTTCCTGAATTTCACCTTTACGACTGACTGTAAGCGAATCATAGTCGAGAACAACATCACCTATAACAATTTTTTTTTCACTTGCAATTTTTGCACGTCTTAAAAGAGCTTTTATATGTAAAAGCATTTCTTCTTCATCAATAGGCTTTGTCATAAAATCATCAGTACCTGCAAGGAATCCTTTTTTTCTGTCAACGGAAAGCTGTTTTGCAGAAACCATAAGAATTGGCATTTCATTATGTACTGAACGTATCATTTCAGTAAGTTCATATCCGTCCATTTCAGGCATCATAATATCGAGAATTATCAAGTCTATATGTTCTCTGTCAAGAATTTCAAGAGCAACTTTCCCATTTTCAGCAGTACTTACCGTATAGTTTTCATATTCAAGCACTGCTTTCATAAGTTTTCTTGTATTTTTATCATCATCTGCAACAAGTATATGAAACATATTAAAACCACCTCACATTTTTATAATATCTGATTTTTATAAACTGAAAATAAAAAATGCCGCCTGACCAATTATATAATATCATCAGTCAGACAGCATAATCTTATTTTACAATATTGATTTTATATGATTTATATAGAGTCTGCGAACAGCCTCATATTCGCCAAGACCTGTAATATGCACGCTGACATTATATCCAAGTGAAACAAGAACCGATTTCCATGAATTACTGTCATCGCCAGCCATATCATTCTGTACATGGTCACCAGCAACAAGCAAAAGCGGATAAAGCTCAATATTTTTAAATTCTGCATTTTCAAGGAATGATATAACATTTTCAAGTGAAGGATATCCCTCAACAGTTCCTGTAAAAACATTATCAAAGCCATGTCTTCTGAAATCAAAATTAAGAGCCGGATAAACGGAATTTGCACTGTGAAATGTTCCATGCCCCATAAAGATATATGCAGTATCATCTGATTTTTTAATTATACATTCCTCAAGGGCTTCTATCAGTGAAGTATAATCATCTGTTTCCGCAATCAACGGTTTTCCCGTCTTTAAAACATCAAAAACATTCTCAAAAAATTTTATATTATTGCATAAACCATCATATTCTTCACCTGTAATTATATGAGTAGGCTGACAGTAAACTTCAGTATATCCATATCTGTAAAGTCTTGAAAGTGCTTCTGATACTGTATCAGTTTCAATGCCGTTTCTATATAGTTTTTTTATAATAACTTCACTGGTAAATGCTCTGAAAACATCATATTCAGGAAATGAATCCTGTATGGATTTTTCAACAGCTCCTATTGTTTTTTCTCTTGTATCTTCATAGCTTGTACCAAAGCTTATAACAAGAATTGCTTTTTTTCCGCTCTCAGATGAAAAATCTCTGTTTTTTATCTTTTCTGCCTGTCTTATATATGCATCTTTACCTGAACTTTTATAAAGAGCAAGCATTGCAGGAGATGAAATTTCCCTCATAATCCTGCATTTTACAGCAGGTTCTGAAACAGAAGCTATAATATTTTTTCTTATATCCTGCTGAATACTGCATAATCCCTTATATTCAGAAAATTCATTCTTGATTTGTCTGCAAAGACCTGCTGACAATGATGGTGAAATACCATTTGTTGTCACAGCAAATTTTATGCCCTCCATTTCATCATATGACGGGATAACACAGTCATTTTCTGATTTTGTAACTGATGAAACAAGTATATTTTTACTTTCCGCATTTTTAACTATCTGTTCGTTAAGAAGATTGTCATTTGTTGCTGCCATAACCAAAAACTGACCATTAATAAAATCAGAATTATACTCAGATTTTATATACTTCAGATTGGTATACTCATCAAACTTATCAGATTTATCCTCAGGAGATACAACTGTTATATCAGCACCTTCAGAATAAAGTGACTTTATACGTTTCAGTGCAGTTTTTCCCGCACCGACAACAAGAACTTTTTTGTTTTTTATATCTATAAATAAAGGATACATTTTTTACCTCTCTTTTTCTGATTCAAGAATTACTTGAATAATTCCACCAACTGTTGATTTTTCTGCTGTTCTGCTTATTTTTATGCCAAGATTTTCAGCTGTCCGTGATGTAACATCACCTATTGAAATATACTTTGCATTTATATCCTGTATATTATCAGCCATTTCAGCATATGCTCTTACCGCTGATGAGCTTGCAAATATGATATAATCCGCATCATGAACATTAAGATTAAGCAATTCCCTTTTTTTTATATCAGATTTAGTTTTATAAAGTGAAAAAGCTTTAAAATTCTTTCCTGCCTTTTCAAGCATTTCCGAAAGAACAGTTGTTCCGTTTTCAGCTCTCATAATCAGGACTTTATCATTATCCGAAAGGACAGGAATCAAAGTTTCAGCAAGATATCTGCTCTCATATTTTTCAGGTATGCAGTCAGCTGATATGCCTTTTTTCTTTAATTCTTCAGCTGTTCCTGAACCTATTACAGCAAATTTCAAATGCAGAAGATTTCTTAAATCAATATTAGAATTCCCAATACTGTCAAAAAACATTCTTACACCATTACTGCTTGTAAATACAATCCATGTAAATGATTTAAAATCAATCTTTTCAAGCCTTGAAATATTCGGCTTAGTTGTCATTATAAGGCTTATCTGAACCGCATCTGCACCATATTTTTCAAGTTCACTGCTCATTTTTTCTGTATATTCAGGAGTACCTGTAATCAGAATTTTTCTGCCGAAAAGCTCTCCTTTCTCAAACCATTTCAGTTCATCTCTCAGCTTTACAGCATCACCTATTACAGTGAGTGCAGGAGTCTTTATATCCTGCTTCCGCACTTCCTCTGCAATATGTTCAAGGGTACTTACAGCAACTTTCTGCCGAGAAGTAGTTCCCTGCTGTATAACAGCAACAGGAGTATTTTTATCTTTTCCGTTTTCTATAAGCAATTTGGATATATATGAAAGATTTGCAAGGCTCATAAGAAAAATAAGAGTTCCCTCTTGCTTTGCAAGAACACTGTAATCATATTCGGGTGTATCGATACCAGCTCTTTTATGACCCGTTATGACATGGAATGATGATGCATAATCTCGGTGAGTAACAGGTATTCCTGCATATGCAGGAACACTATAGCAAGATGAAATACCTGATACAATCTCAAACTCTATGCCATGCTCCTTTAATACCTGAGCTTCCTCGCCGCCTCTGCCGAATATGAACGGGTCACCGCCTTTAAGACGGACAACATTTTTTCCCTGCTCTGCTAAAGTTACAAGCATAAGATTTGTTTCATACTGTTTTTTAAAATGATGACCTGACTGTTTTCCTGCAAAAATCAGTTCACAGTCAGATTTTATATAATTGAGTATTGACGGATTAGCAAGCATATCATATACAACGACATCTGCATTTTCAATAATTTTTCTGCCCTTAACAGACAGCAGTCCGATATCTCCGGCACCTGCTCCGACCAAAAAAACTTTTCCTTTTTTCATATAGTCCCCTTTTCATATGACAGTATTATAAATTTCTGAAAAATTCATCTGCATCTGCAAGAGTTTTTTCAATATCAGAATATGTATGAGATGCAGATATAAATACAGATTCAAACTGACTTGGACCAAAATAATTTCCCCTGTCAAGCATGAATTTAAAATATCTGCTGAAAAGTTTTGTATCAGCTGTCTTTGCAGAATTATAATCCTTAACTTCTTTATCGGTAAAATAAAGACATAAAAGTGAACCTATTGCATTTACTTTATAAGGCTTATCATATTTTTTAAGTATTTTTTTCAATCCATCACTGAAAAATTCTGTTAATTCGTTTATATATGAGTATACTTCGGGGTGAGATTTAAGATATCCAAGCTGAGTTAAACCTGCTCTCATAGCCACAGGATTTCCGCTGAGAGTTCCTGCCTGATATACGGAACCGACAGGAGATACAAGACTCATGACATCACGCCTTCCGCCATATGCACCTACAGGCATACCCCCGCCTATTATTTTCCCATATGTTACAAGGTCAGGCTTTATTCCGAAATATCCTGATGCACCGTCTGATTTAAGTCTGAAACCGGTTATAACTTCATCAAATATAAGCAACGAGCCATATCTGTCACAGATATCCCTTAAACTCTTCAAAAATTCTTTTTCAGGCAAAACAACACCCATATTTGCAGCGACAGGTTCAACTATAATGCAGGCTATATCATCGGGATACTGTTTGAATATCTCCTCCACACTTTCAGTATTGTTATAAGTTGCTGAAAGTGTATCCTGAGTACAGGCTGACGGAACGCCTGCTGAATCCGGTATTCCTGCCGTCATAACTCCTGAACCTGCTTTGACAAGCATTGCATCAGCATGACCATGATAACAGCCTTCAAATTTTATTATCTTATTTCTTTGTGTAAAGCCTCTTGCCACTCTGACAGCACTCATAACAGCCTCAGTTCCTGAATTGACCATTCTTATCATTTCAACAAACGGTACAATTTCAGATATAAGCTCTGCCATTTCAACTTCAAGAGCAGTTGCTGCACCATAGCTAAGGCCATAATCCATCTGTTTCTTTACTGCATCAATTATAAAATCCCTGTTATGACCTAAAATCATAGGTCCCCATGAACCTATATAATCAATATATTTATTGTTATCCTCATCATAAAGGTACTGTTTTTCTGCATGATTTATAAATCTTGGAACACCGCCTACTGACTGAAATGCCCTTACAGGAGAATTTACTCCGCCCGGCATAAGATTTTTAGCTTTTTCAAATAATTCTTCTGATTTTATAACTTTCATTATCCAATTTTCCCCTCTTTTATATACTGTGCAATCTCTCTGGCAAAATATGATATAAGCAAATCCGCACCAGCCCTGTACATACATACCGCAGACTCACATATAATTGCTTCTTCATTAATATATCCGAGTTTCGCACCTGCCTTTATCATTGAATATTCACCGCTTACACTGTAAAGCGCAACAGGGACATTGAATTTCTCCTTCATGGCTTTAAGTATATCGAGATATGCCATTCCCGGTTTTACCATAAGAATATCAGCACCCTCACATATATCAAGTTCTGATTCAACTACAGCTTCCCTTGCATTATGATAATCCATCTGATATGTTTTTCTGTCCCCGAATGATGGAGCAGAACCTGCCGCATCTCTGAACGGACCGTAAAAAGCAGACGAATACTTTGCGGAATATGACATTATAGGAATATTTACAAATCCGTTTTCATCAAGCACTTCCCTTATCTTCCCTATTCTTCCGTCCATCATATCAGAGGGTGCAACCATATCTGCACCTGCCTTAACATGGGAAAGAGCAGTTTTTGCAAGAACTTCAAGAGTTTTGTCATTGTCAACATAACAGCCGTTCAGAATACCGCAGTGACCATGTGATGTATATTCACACATACATACATCAGTTATTATGTATATATCAGGATAATTTTTCTTTATATATCTTACTGCCTGCTGTACAATACCGTTTTCAGCCCATGCACTGCTTCCTGTTTCATCTTTATGTGCAGGTATGCCAAATAAAAGAATACTTTTAACACCTGATTTCATGACTGACTCAAGCAACTCATCAATTTTATCTATACTCCATCTATACTGTTCAGGCATTGATGGAATTTCCTCCTTTATATTTTCGCCTTCTGCAACAAATACAGGATAAATAAGTGTATCTGCTGAAATTCTCGTTTCACGCACCATACTGCGTAAAACGCCATTGCTTCTTAATCTTCTTGGTCTGCGTATCAGATTCATATATTTTACCTCTTTACCTTATTTTTTAAAATACCAGCAAGTTTTTCTGCAATATAAATATTGTTTTCAATATCACCGCTTAATGAACAGCTGAATGTATTTCCATTATCCTCAAAAAATCCTCTTAAAATAATCTTATTATTTTCTATCTCGGAATAAGATGCTATAGGTGATGAACAATCTCCCCCAAGAGCCTTTGAAAGATATCTTTCAGTCTTTGCTCTTATTTCAGAATCTCTATTATTAATCCGCATCATCAATTCATCAAATTCTCCTGCTCTTGTTTGTACTGCAATAATTCCCTGACCTGCTGCGGGAATTATTTCGTCAGGACTGAATCTGTATGATATTCTGCCCTGAAGTCCAAGTCTTGCAAGCCCTGCCTCTGCAAGAATCAATGCACTGTACTGACCGCTGTCAAGCTTTTCAAGACGTGTGAGAACATTTCCTCTCACAGGCTTTATATCAATATCAGGATAGAGATTCTTAAACTGAAGTATTCTTCTTGCACTTGAACAGCCCACAGGCAATGACTTATCAATTTTATTTTTTCCTTTTGGAAAAACAAGAACATCATAAGGCAATTCTCTCGATGAATAGGCTTTTATCGGATAATCGGGATTTTCCTGAACAGATACATCTTTAAGACTGTGAACACATATATCAACTCTGCCTGACATTAAAGCCTCATCAAGTTCTTTCAGAAATAATCCTTTTCCGCCGATTTTATCAAGAGTTTTATTCAGAATTTTATCTCCTGTAGTTTTCATTGTTACAAGTTCAAGTTTAAGTAACGGATTAACCTTATGTATTTCCTGCATTATAATTTCACTCTGTATGACAGCGAGTCTGCTTGCTCTGCTTCCTATACGAATAACCTTGTCATTATCCATAAACCATGCACCTTTCTTTATAATCTCGAACGTTCATTTATTTTCATGCAGCATTCTTTCATTAATTCAGGCGTTATTTCGGATTTTATTCCGCTCATAATCATATCAACTGCCTTTTCAGCAGCAGCTTTTACTATATCCTCAAATCTTTCACATGATTTATATTCATCAAGCTTTTTACTGTTTATTATTCGTCCGGATATTATCTTTTTCATATTTTCTATATAAGGAACAGAATTTTTATAATTTATCCACATCACAAAATCATCTGTATATTTTAAAGCTATATCTTTTATTTCATCAATAGTTTCAGATGATATATCTGAAACAGAAAAATCATCAATATCAAGACAGTATATATTTTCAAACTCCCTGCATTTTTCATCAATATCTCTCGGCAGTGCCAAATCAACAAGATATGCAGGTTTTTTATAAAGTTTTTCGATATCATCTTTAGTTATAGTATAATGAGGACTTCTTGTAGCACTTACAACAATATCCGCACCATCAATCACTTCAAATCTTTTATCATATGCAACAGGCTTTGTTTTTGCGGGTAAAATCGTTTCGCCGTGGCGATAGCTTCTAAGAGTAACATAAACATCTGCATTTTTCTTAACAAGCAGTTCAGCAGTAAGCCTGCCCATTTTACCGTTTCCTATAACAACACATTTTTTATCTTTAAAATCCGGTATAAAAGATTCAAGTTTTCTTACAGCCTCATATGATACAGAAAGAGGAACTGCTGAAACCGATACATTTGTTAATGAATATTTTCCTGCTGAAACAGCTGTTCTGAAAAGCGTATCAAGAACTGAATCCGAAGCATTGCATTTCCTTGAAAAAATTATTGCCTGATTTACTTGTGTTACAATCTGTTCTTCATGAATAATCTGTGAATGAAGTCCGCAAGCTACCTCACAGAGATACAAAACTGCATCTTCATTTTTTCTGGTATAAAATCTTTCTTTCATATCATCATCAAAGATATTTTTTTCTTTCATAAGACAGGCAGTCAAATCAATATTCGCATTCTCATCAAGAGATACATATAATTCCGTTCTGTTGCAGGTAGAAATTATAACTGCACCTTTTACATTATGCTGTTGTGTTAAAGATTTAAGAAATTTCTCAGATTCTTTTTCAGTAAATGAAATTTTTTCTCTGATATTCACAGGTGTTTTATGAAAATCAATTCCCGCCATAATCAGATTCATTTGTATATTACCTCTTTCCCGTTAATATCAAAATTCTATTCCTTTTCTTGCTGATATATTTTTATCATAAGGGTGTTTTATCTTACAAATTTCTGATATATAATCAGCATATTCAGCAATTTTTTCATCGGGATTTCTCCCTGTCATAATTACTTCAAGATTTTCAGGTTTATCTTTCAGAAAGTCAGCAACATCATCAGCAGACAAAAATCCACAGTTCACACATGACATCATTTCGTCCATAACAAGCATACCATATTCCCCTGTACTGACAGAATTTTTTATTTGTTCAAATACAAGACGATGTGCAATTCCAGCCTCATGTTTTTCTTCATCATTCATATTAAATGAAAATTTTTTCATTGAATATCCCTGTATAACTGTTATATTTGAAATATCCTCAAGAATATTTCTTTCAGATGATTTCTGATTTTTCATAAACTGACAGAAAAGAACCTTTCCGCCCGCACCTGCAAATCTTACGGCAAGACCGACTGCACAAGTTGTTTTACCTTTTCCGTCACCACAGTAAATGTGTATAAGCCCCATAAAAATTTCCTTTCATAAAGATATATATAATTGAGGAGGACTATCACATACAATATCACATTCAAGAGGTTCGCAATGTTTTATATTCCATTCAAAATATCCTTTTTTATGAATTTCATATTCCGAAAGCACTGACATAAATGTTCCTCCATGAGCTATAATAACGGCTGTTTCAAAACTGTTTTCCCTTATCATTTTTTCAAATTCAAGACAGCATCTTTTTCTGAAATTCTGCGGAGATTCTCCCTCAGGAAAAGGCATTGTTCCACCGCTGTCAATCCATTTCTGATAATCAGCATCACCGCTTAGTTCCTCATAATTTTTGCTTTCAAATTTTCCAAAATCACATTCTGCAAAATTTTCATATATTATTATTTCCCTTTGAGGAAACAGAATATCAGCAGTTTCAATACATCTTTTCATGGGACTTGAAAATATGCAGTCAATATTTATGCTGCTGAAAAATGATATTTTACTGACTGCAAGCCTTATTCCCTCATCACATAAGCTTTCATCGCTTTTTCTGCCTATATAGCATTTACGCATATTTCCTGCCGTCATACTGTGTCTTACAAGATAAATCTTCAACTGAAATTCACCTCATATTTATCTGCACAGCTTATAAATAAGAGCATTGCATATTGCCGCTGCAACATTGCTTCCGCCCTTATTTCCCTTAGCTACAATATACGGCACATTACTTTTCATTATAATTTCCTTTGATTCGCATACATTCACAAAGCCCACTGGAACGCCTATAATAAGTTTCGGACTTATTTTTCCTTTTTTTACAAGTCTGTCAAGAGCTATAAGAGCAGTCGGAGCATTTCCAACTGCAAAAATAATATCCCTGTCAAGCGTGCAGGCCTTTTCCATTGAGACAACAGCTCTTGTAACACTGCGTTTTGCAGCTTCCTGTACAACATCATCATCAGATATAAAGCAATATGCCTCACCGCCAATTTTGCCGAGAGATTTTTTGTTTATTCCTGAAAAAGCCATCTTTGTATCAGTTACTATGCACGCTCCGTTTTTGAGTGCATCAAGTGCAGCATTGACAGCATTTTCAGAAAATTTCAGATTTTCAACATAATCAAAATCAGCAGTTGTATGAATTACTCTTTTCAGAATATCCTTTCTGTCCTCATGAATTTCAATGCCTTCAAGATGAGATTCAATTATTTCAAAACTTCTTCTCTCAATATCAACAGGATTTATTATTTCAATATTCTCATTCATTATAAAAAATTCCTCACTTAAGCATTTCATATTGTTCAACTCCTGCATCATCAAAATATGCAGTTTCATTATATGCTGAAATTGCAAAATCAAACAGTTTTGCTCCGATAACAGCACCTGTACCTTCTCCAAGGCACATTCCACATTCAAGATATGCCTTTTTGCCTATGCTTTCAAGAGCAAACCTTCCGGCAGGTTCAGCAGACACATGAGTTGCATATATATATTCACTGCAAAGCGGTGCAAGCCTTACTGCACAGTTTGCAGAAACTGCGGAAATAAATCCGTCTATCAGCACAGGAACATGATATACTGCTCCGCCTATAAAAGCACCTGTCATTGCACAGATATCATATCCGCCAATTTTTGAAAGCACATCTATTATATCATTTTTATCAGGTTTATGCAATCCTATCGCATTTCTTATAA
>CAYRPZ010000041.1:0-14916 GCA_964426275.1 uncultured Ruminococcus sp.
AGAATGCGATGCTGAGGTAGGTGCTGCAATGCAGAAAGAACTTGCAAGACAGAAAAGAAATCTTGAACTTATTGCAAGTGAAAATATTGTTTCTCCTGCCGTTATGGCTGCTATGGGTTCAGTTCTTACAAACAAGTATGCTGAAGGATATCCTTCAAAGCGTTATTATGGCGGCTGTGAATGTGTAGATGTTGTTGAAGAAATAGCTATCGAGAGAGCAAAGAAACTTTTTGGTGCAAAATTTGCAAATGTTCAGCCTCATTCAGGAGCTCAGGCTAATACTGCTGTATATTTTGCAATGCTTCAGCCCGGAGATACAGTTCTTGGAATGAGTCTTGCCGATGGTGGTCATCTTACACATGGTTCGCCGGTAAATCTTTCAGGAAAATATTTTAATTTCGTTTCATATGGTCTTGATGATGAAACAGAAACTATTAATTATGATACTGTTCAGAAACTTGCTGAAGAACATAAGCCAAAGCTTATAGTTGCAGGTGCGAGTGCATATCCAAGAGCTATTGATTTCAAGAAGCTTTCTGAAATTGCTAAATCAGTAGGAGCATTATTCATGGTTGATATGGCACATATTGCAGGTCTTGTTGCTGCCGGTGTTCATGAATCACCTGTTCCTTATGCTGATATTACAACAACTACTACACATAAGACTCTCAGAGGTCCGAGAGGCGGTCTTATTCTTACCAATGATGAAGCACTTGCAAAGAAAATTAATTCTGCTATTTTCCCAGGTACTCAGGGAGGTCCTTTAATGCATACTATTGCAGCTAAGGCAGTATGTTTCGGCGAAGCTCTCAAGCCGGAATTCAAGGAATATCAGAAGAAAATTGTTGAAAATGCAAAGGCTCTTGCAGCTGGTCTTTTAAAGAGAGGATTTAATCTTGTTTCAGGCGGTACTGATAATCATCTTATGCTTGTTGACCTCAGACCATTCAATATTACAGGTAAGGAACTTGAACACAGGCTTGATGAAGTTTATATAACTGTTAATAAGAATGCTGTTCATAATGACCCTGAAAAGCCATTTGTAACAAGCGGCATAAGAATTGGTACACCGGCAGTTACTACAAGAGGTCTTGGTACAGAGGAAATGGAAAAGATTGCTGAATATATTTATCTCTGTGCAGTTGATTTTGAAAATAAGGCTGATGAAATCCGTGCGGGTGTTACTGCTATCTGCGAAAAGTATCCTCTTTATGAATAATAATAATATTGAATTTGATTGTATGATTTAAATTATAAAGAAAAGAGGTTGTGACTTTATGATGGGATTAGACAAGCTTGACTTGTATTATGAAGCTCATGTAGCAGGATTGGATGGTGAATGTTTTAGCTATAGCATTTATTTTGACGACGTTATTACTGATAAAAAATTTGAAGAAACACATAAAGCAATAGATGAATTTCTCAAACCTTATATGGCTAAGAAAATTTATCTCGGATATATTGATGTATCAAAAAAAGATGATAAAATATTCATTTATCATGACCTTGGAAATGTAAATCCGAATTATGAGAATATTGCAATTAATGGTATTCTCAAGGCACTTAATAATGTAACCGAAATAAAATCAGTCATTATTAATGAAAATTGTGAATGTGAGTTTTAATATAATCTTTTAAATTCAGAAGAATTTTACATTAATTAAAATATATTCCCTCGCATTTCAGGCGGGGGAATATATATAAATTGATATGGAGAAAATAAGAATGGATATTATAGAAAAAGTAATTGAAGAAATAAAAGAAAAAACGAAAAAAGAATATATAAAGATTATTGCACAGCCATACGATAATATGACACAGTTTGACAGCAAATTCGGCGGAGTACCATATATTCCGAATGGTTTTGAATATCCGTACAGCAGGACAAATCCCGAACAGCCTTTAAAATTACTTGCACAGATTAATTTTGCTGATATGCCGGAAATTGAAGAATTCAGGCATCTTAAAGGTATTTTGCAGATTTATATAAATCCTGATGATGATATGTACGGCTGGGATGATAATGATTACACAAATCAGGTTGATTTCAGAGTTATTTATCATAAGGATATTGATTTTGAAGCTGATAATTCTGATAAAATACCGCAAATCAGTTATAAGGATGGATATTTTCCTGTTGAAAAGGAAGTAAAGCTTGCAGGTGAAAAAGCATATGACTGTATGAATGCAGGAAATGAACTTTTTGATAAAATCTTCAGTGAAATATATAATAAATATTCTGATGAAAAAATAGAATCATTTTATGAACTTGATGACGATATATGCGAGAAAATTTATGATGAAAGCAACTGGGGACATAAAATAGGCGGATATTCAAACTATACTCAGGCCGAGGATTTTGATGATGATTATTCCGTACAGCTTTTACAGTTGGATTCAGATATGGACGATGACAGAAATTTTTATATTATATGGGGTGACTGCGGAGTTGCTCACTGGTTTATAAATCTTGAAAAGCTTCAAAAACTTGATTTCAGTGATATAAGGTATCACTGGGACTGTTCATGATATGGGGTGCATATATGGAAACAGTAAAACGTGGATTTGTACCGACTGACAGCAGGGATTTCAATGAGAAAAATATCAGAATAATGCGGATTGCACAGGCAGATATTTTTTATCTGGTAAACCATGAATATCCAATAAAAAATGCAGTTGCATTTGTTGGCAACAGATATCAGCTTTCAGAGCGTCAGAGAATAGCATTGCAAAGAGCAGTATCATCTGAAAAGGCAATTGAATTAAGAAAAAGCAAGCTTATAAATTCAGGAAATACTGCAAATATTGACGGGCTTAATATAATTATAACACTGGAAACTGCACTTTCAGGAACTACTTTATTGAAATGCATGGACGGGACAATCCGTGACCTTGCAGGACTCAGAGGTACATACAGGCTGATAGATAAGACAGATGCAGCAATAAAGCTTATTTCTGATAAATTATTAGAAAAGGGGTTTAAAAAAGCAGTTTTTTATCTTGACCGACCTGTTTCAAATACAGGAAGATTAAAACAGCGTATTCTTGAACTTACAGAAGATTATTCGTTTCAGACGGAAGCTGAACTTGTGGATAATGCTGATACAATTCTCTTTGGAAAAGATTGTGTAATATCAAGTGATGCGATAATTCTTGATAAATGTGTAAACTGGCTGAATTTTGCAGATGAGATATGCAGTGATATTGAAACAGCGAATCCATATGATTTTTCAGAGGTGAAATATGAATAATATACCGCTTGCAGATAAAATCCGGCCAAAAAATCTTGATGATGTAGTGGGACAGGAGCATATTCTGGGATATGGAAAGCCATTAAGACGAATAATAGAGAGCGGGCATATTCCAAATATGATATTTTATGGCGTATCAGGTGTTGGAAAAACTACTGTTGCCCGTATTATTGCTGAAAATTCAAATATGAGTCTGCATAAGCTGAACGGTACATCAATGTCGGTAGGGGATATAAAGGATATAGTTTCTGAAGTGAATACTTTTATGGGGTGCAACGGAATATTGCTTTATCTTGATGAAATACAGTATCTCAATAAGAAACAACAGCAAAGTTTACTTGAATATATAGAAAACGGTTCTTTAACTCTTATAGCATCAACTACTGAAAATCCGTATTTCAGCATATTCAGTGCAATTATCAGCAGGTGTACAGTATTTGAATTCAAGTTTGTATCAGCCGGCGATATAAAAAAAGCATCTGAAAGAGCATTTAAAATTTCATCAGATGATATGGGAATTGATTTTGATATTGAAGATGGTGTAACGGATTATATTTCATATAACTGTGGGGGAGATGTACGAAAGGCAATAAATACTGTTGAACTTAGTATCCTTGCAGGAGAATCTTTCAGAGGTGGAATTAAAGTGACACTTGAAACCGTAAAACAGCTTGCACAGCGGAGCAATATGCGGTATGACAGGGACGGTGACCAGCATTATGATTTATTGTCAGCTTTTCAGAAATCAATAAGAGGTTCTGATGAAAATGCGGCTTTGCATTATATGGCAAGGCTTCTTAAAGCAGGTGACTTGATTTCAGTTACAAGGAGATTACTTGTTACAGCTTGTGAGGATATAGGTCTTGCATATCCCAGTGTTATACCGATTGTGAAATCATGTGTCGATATAGCATTGCAGACAGGGCTTCCTGAAGCAAGAATACCTCTTGCAGATGCAGTAATACTGTTATGTACATCTCCTAAATCAAACAGTGCATATATGGCAGTAAATGAGGCGATGAAGGATTTGGAAAACAACGAATCCCCCGATTTTCCAAGGCACCTTCAGAACTGCCATTATGATGGCACAGGTGCGGAAATCAGGGGACAGAATTATTTATATCCTCATGATTATCCCAATCATTATGTCAGACAGCAATATCTGCCTGACAGCCTTAAAGACAAGGTATATTACACATTTGGGGATAATAAATTTGAACAGTCGGCACTTGCATACCGTAAAAAGATTACTGCTGATTGAATACTGTTTCAATTACTTTTTCAGAATTGTCGGTTGTATATCTCCAGTAGTCTATATGACTTCCTTTTATAAAATACTTGAAGTTCTTTGAAGTATATTCTGAATTGAAAACATCGACAATTATAAGCTTTACTTTCATTTTTTCAGGGATAAGAGCCTTTATGTAGACACTTGCACTCTGACCAATCTGAACATTTTCCTTAGGTTCAGCAAGACCTGCAAGATTTGGTGCAAGTTCTATGAATATTCCATAGTCCTCAACTGAACGGACAATTCCTGCAACAGTTTCACCTGTATGGAACATAGAAACATTTTCCTCCCATGTTCCGAGCAGTTCCTTATGTGAAAGCCATACTCTTGCCTGAGGAGTTCCTTTGTTTTCAGGAGCAGATGATTTCACAACAACGTTTATGCTCTGTCCTACAGTAAAGCGGTCGGACGGGTGGGAAATCCTTGAAACCGATATCGCATCAATCGGTATAAGCGATGGTATGCCGCAGCCTATATCCACGAAACAGCCGAACTGTTCAAGATGAGTTACTTTTGCAGGAATGACATCTCCGGCTCTGAGGCATGATATATAATTATCAATGCATGACTGCTGGACTGCACGTCTTGAAAGAAATGCAACAGGCTGACCATTTTCGTCCTTTGAGATATTCATAATCTTAAAGCATACAGGTTTGTTTACCTTTGATATAAGAGCGATATCTCTTGTTGAGCCGTCAGAAATTCCTACAGCACCTTCTTCACGGGGAATTATACCCTTTACATTGGGCAGGTCGACTATTAAGTTATGCTCATTGTCACATATAACAGCCCTTGCCTCAAGGATTCTGCCCTGTATCATTGCTTCCTGAAGTGATGACAGGGACTTAATAAAGTTTTTGTTTTCGGCTGTATGAATAAGACAGCCTTCCGGATAAAATTTATTCATTTTTACCTCCCACATTTTATGTTGACATAAAAGCTATTATGAACATATATCAGTCTGTTTTTTATCAGTTGTATATCTGATAGCTAAATTAATTATAACACCAGACTGACAATATATCAATCGGCTTTTAATCTGTCTTATGATAAATATATGAGAGAAAAAGGAAATATATACTGAAAAAATACATCAGGGTATAAAAGTTTCTGATGAAATATTAAGTCCTCCTGCTGAGGTAAGCAGTTGGTGAACTCTGGGAGAAACTTCTTCAGTGCATATTATGCTTAGATGCGTTCTGTGAGATATGCTCTGTTTTTCGTTCAACGGTGATATCACAGGTATTGTTATATAATTTTGAGTTGTTACTGCTGTCGGGATTAATCTGAAAGAATAATCATTTTCATTCAGATCAACGGCTTTGCAGTCTGAACTTATCTTAATTTTTCTTATTCCGTTTAAATTTTTTCTTATTTTCCTTGATGTTGTTTCTGCAAGGTCAAATTCAGAAAATTCAGCTTTTATATTTTTCAGCATAAAGAATTATCTCCTTTGAAATTATTTTATAATATTAAAATGAACTATTTAATTAAAAAAATTCATATAAATTAAAAAAATATTTAATGAAATTATTGCCTTAATTAAAAAAATGGGGTATAATATAGAATGCGTATTTTTGAAAGGACTGTTTTATATGGATATAAGACCGAAGGACATTCTGATTATGAAGAAAAATCATCCCTGTGGAAGCAATGAAATGTATGTTATAAGAGCTGGTATGGACTTTAAACTTAGATGTGTCAGATGCTCAAGGGAATTTATGGTTCAGAGAAACAAGATAGAAAAACATATAAAAAAAATTGTTCGTGATGAAAATAATTGATGAATAAGGAAAAGGAATGATATATAGATGTTTGAAAAGTTAAAATTTACCGAACAGCGTTATGAGGAGATAAATGAAAAGTTATCCGATGCAAGCGTTGTCAATGATAATAAGCTATATACACAGCTTATGAAAGAACATAAAACGCTTACTCCGATTGTTGAAAAATACAGGGAATATCTCAAGGCTGAGGAGAATTTCAATGAAGCTAAGGAACTTCTTGACGCTGGTAATCTTGACAAGGATTTTAAAGAAATGCTCCAGTCTGAATATGAGGAATCAAAGGAACTTATGGATAAGATTACTGAGGAATTAAAAGTCCTTCTTCTCCCAAAAGACCCTAATGATGATAAGAATGTAATCATTGAAATAAGAGGCGGTGCAGGAGGTGAGGAAGCATCGCTGTTTGCAAATTCACTCTACAGAATGTATTCTATGTATGCAGAAGCAAGACGCTGGAAAATAGAAATTCTTAATGCAAATCCTACTGAACTTGGAGGTTTTAAGGAAATAAGTTTTTCTGTTGAGGGAGATGGAGCATATTCACGTTTTAAATATGAAAGCGGTGTGCACAGAGTACAGAGAGTACCTGAAACAGAATCTCAGGGACGTGTTCATACATCAACTGTTACAGTTGCTGTTCTTGTGGAAGCTGATGATGTTGAGCTTGAAATAAATCCAACAGACCTTAAAATTGATGTTTTCAGAGCAAGCGGTGCGGGCGGTCAGCATATCAACAAAACTGAATCCGCTGTAAGAATTACTCATCTTCCGACAGGTACCGTAGTTGAATGTCAGGACGAGAGAAGTCAGTATAAAAATAAGGATAAGGCAATGAAAATTCTCCGTTCAAGACTTTATGAAGCATTACAGCAGGAACAGAATGACAAGATTGCATCTGAACGTAAAATGCAGGTTGGAACAGGTGACCGTTCAGAACGTATCCGTACTTATAATTATCCGCAGGGCAGACTTACTGATCACAGAATCGGACTTACAATATACCGCCTTGAAGATATTCTGAACGGAAATCTTGATGAGGTATTTGATGCACTTGCTACTGCTGATCAGGCAGCTAAACTCGCTATGCAGGAAGATTAATAAATATGAATGAAACAAAAATTATATCAGACAGTAATGACGATTTGCTTTATGCATCGGAGTTTATAAAAAACGGAGATGTGGTTGGTATTCCTACTGAAACAGTTTACGGACTTGGTGCTGATGCAGAAAACGAAAAGGCTGTTGAAAAAATATTCAAAGCTAAAGGCAGACCGTCTGACAATCCGCTTATAGTCCATATATGCAGTATGGGTATGCTTGAAGATATTGCATGCAATATCCCAAAGCTTGCATATAAAATTGCAGATAAATTCTGGCCCGGAGCAATAACAATGGTTCTTCCGAAAAAAGATAATATTCCATATATTACATCGGGAGGACTTGATACGGTGGGAGTAAGAATGCCTTTATCAGAATGTGCAAGAGAGATTATAAGACTTTCAGGCAGACCTGTTGCCGCACCGTCAGCGAATCGATCCGGATATCCCAGTCCGACAACAGCAATGCACGTTTATAATGATATGAAAGGCAGAATACCGCTTATAGTTGACGGCGGCGAATGTATGGTCGGTGTTGAGTCAACAGTAATATCGTTTGATGATGAAAATACTGTACGCATACTGCGTCCCGGATATGTTACAGCGGAACAGCTTTCAGAAATTGCTGAAAATGTAATAATTGACAAGGCGGTTACATCTGAACTGAAAGCAGGTCAGAAAGTATCTTCTCCCGGAATGAAGTATAAACATTATTCTCCAAGAGCAGATGTTGTAATGGTTGATGCTGACAATAACAGCTTTTATGACTTTGCAGTATCACAATCAGGAGCAAACATATATTTTCTTGTATTCAGCGATGATATTGAACATATCCAGTCAGACAATGTATTTTCATATGGAAAGGACAGTACACAACAGGCTCATAATTTATTTGCTGAATTACGCAGGCTTGATGATATCGGTGCAGAAAAAATATATGTTCGTATGCCTGAAAAAAGCGGTGTGGGACTTGCAGTATACAACAGGCTTGTAAGAGCTTCAGGATTTGAGGTGTTATCTTTATGAACAGTCTTGAAGGAATAATGGTTGTGGGTCTTACAGGTCAGACAGGTGCAGGAAAAACTACAGTATGCAATGTATTTGTGAAAAATGGCTTTGCTGTTATAGATGCTGATATGGTAGCAAGATATGTTGTTGAAAAGGGTAAAGCTTGTCTTTATGAATTGGCGGATATGTTCGGGAATGATATTCTTGATGAAAACGGCTGTCTGAAACGCCGTAAGCTTGGAGAGATTGTATTTTCGGATAAATCAAAGCTTGAAATTATGAACAGTATATGTTATCCTTATATTGCTGGCGAAATTCTTGAAAGGATAAGATATTTTTCTGAAAATAATCAGAAGCTTATACTTCTTGATGCTCCGACTCTTTTTGAAAGCCGTACAGATGATTTCTGTGAACTGATTATATCTGTTATTGCAAAAAGAGAAAACAGAATACAGAGAATTATAAAGCGTGACGGACTTTCAAGAAATGAAGTTCTCAACAGAATAAATTCCCAGCATGATGAAGATTTTTTTATTAAAAATTCAGAATTCGTTATAAAGAATAACAAGGATTTGAATAATCTCAACATTGTTACGCAGGAAGTTGTTGATAAAGTTAAGGTTTATTATAATAAAAAGATTAAATAAAACAGATAATATCAATTATTATGTTTTTTGAAAGGATTGATATAATATGGCAAAAACAAAAAAAAGTACAGTCGAGGAGCTTAAAAAGTCACTTTTTTATAAGAAAAAAAATGCAGGAATACTGCTCAAAGATGATGAAATGAAAAAATGTGATAAGTTCTGTGATGATTACAAGGATTTTCTTAATAAGGCAAAAACTGAACGTGAAGCAGTTGAATATGTTTTGGAACTTGTTAAAAAGAATGGATTTACTGAGTATAAAACCGGCATGAAACTTAAAGCAGGTGACAAAATTTACAGATGTAACCGAGGAAAAGCCGTAATTCTTGCAGTTATAGGCACTGAATCAGTTGAAAACGGTGTGAGAATATGTGCTGCACATATCGATTCTCCAAGACTTGACCTTAAACAGTGTCCGCTTTATGAAACTGATGAACTCGCTCTCTTTAAAACTCATTACTATGGCGGTATAAAAAAATATCAGTGGCCTACAATTCCGCTTGCACTTCATGGTGTTATTGTTAAATCTGATAATACAAAAATTACTGTAAATATTGGTGAAGATGACAATGACCCTGTTTTCTGTGTTACAGATTTGCTTCCTCATCTTGCAACAGAACAGTGCAAGCGTAATCTGGCAACAGGCATAAAGGGTGAAGAACTTAATATTCTTGTAGGTTCAAGACCATTTAAGAGCGATGAGGGAAGTGAACTTGTAAAACTTAATATCCTTAAAATACTCAATGAAAAATATGGTATCTGTGAAGCTGATTTTCTCTCTGCAGAACTTGAGGCAGTACCTGCATTCAAGGCAAAAGACCTCGGATTTGACAGAAGTATGATTGGTTCATATGGTCATGATGACAGAGTATGTGCATATACAGCACTTATGGCAACTGTAAAGGCTAAAAACCTTAAAAAAACTTCCGTTACAATTCTTACTGATAAGGAAGAAACAGGAAGTGATGGAAATACAGGTCTGCGTTCTGCATATCTTAAATATTTCATTGAAGATTTGGCAGATGATTTCGGAACAAATGGCAGAACTGTGCTTTCAAATTCAGAGTGTCTTTCTGCTGATGTAAATGCAGCATTTGACCCTACATTTCCTGATGTACTGGAAAAACGCAATTGCTGTTATGTAAATTATGGTGTAGCAGTAACTAAATTTACAGGTTCAAGAGGAAAATCAGGTACATCTGATGCATCAGCTGAATTTGTCGGACGTGTAAGAAATCTTCTTGATAAAAATAATGTAATCTGGCAGAGCGGAGAACTTGGAAAAGTAGATATGGGAGGCGGCGGAACAGTTGCAGCATATATTGCCAACCTTGATGTTGATACCATTGATGTAGGAGTACCGGTTCTTTCAATGCATGCTCCGTATGAAGTAGTATCCAAAATTGATACCTATATGGCATACAGAGCATTTCTGGTATTTATGGAAGATTAATTTGTGAGTTTATGGATAAAATGTCTGTCCCCCTGATTTTTTTCAGGGGGATTTTTGTATATTCATACAAAGCTGATTTGTATTTCCATAATCGACAAAATTAACAGTCATTTAAGATTATAATATAGTAACAGTCATAAACAAAAGGTTGTGATGTATATTTGTATTTATGTTGATGTTCTGATTGTTGTGAATATTTATATTACATATTTTCTTTTAATGGCTGTTTCAAAAATTTCACATACTCCGCTTAAATTAGGCAGATGCATAATTTCATCTGTAGCAGGCGGGTTGTTTTCGCTTATGATACTTGTACCTGATATGAATTATTTTCTTAATATTGTTTTAAAATTCACAGTTTCTGTAATTATAATTATAATTGGATTTGGAATGAAAACTGGTTTTAAATATACAATGAAACTAATTTTATGGTTTTATGCGATGAATTTCATATTTGCAGGAATTATGCTTTCACTTAGATATGCGTTTTCACTTTCATTTATGAGATACAGCAATTCATATTTTTATATGGACTTTTCGCTTTTGAGTCTTATTATATTTACGATAATTTCATATGCACTTGTATGTCTTATAAGATATATTATAGATAAAGGCAATTTATCAGGCGGTGTTTACAGAGTTATAATAAAAAATAACGGCAAAGTTATTTCTGTTGACGGTATTTCTGATACAGGAAATTCACTTGTTGACAGTTTCAGCGGTAAGCCTGTTATAATATGCGGAAAGGCTGAACTTGAAAAAATAATTGAAATACCTGAATTTTCTTTAATCAGCAATGATTATCTTAGTTATTCACAATTATTAAGAAATTTCAGAATAATTCCATATTCAACTATAGGGGAAAGTGGGATAATTCCCATCTTTGCCCCTGATGAAATTCTTATAAGGGAAGATAAAAGTCAAAGAATAAAGCAGGTTGATGCTTTGATAGGGATAAGCAGTAAAAATATAAAGGCAGTATTCAATCCTGAGATATTAAAATGGTAAAGTTTAAATTTAAAATAAATGAAAGGTGATAATTAATATGAAGGTAATTGACAAACTGCTTATGAAAGTCAGTCTGGTTCTGATGAAATTAAAGATAAAGTCAGGTAAAGGGAACGTTTTTTATATAAACGGTTCTGAAACGCTGCCGCCTCCGTTGAATAAGGAGGAAGAGGAGGAAACTTTTAAAATGCTGGATAGCAATAAGCAGGAGGCAAAGCAACGGCTTATAGTACATAATCTTCGGCTTGTTGTATATATTGCAAAAAAATTTGAATCAACAGGGATATATATTGAAGATTTAGTATCAATTGGAACTATAGGACTTATAAAGGCAGTAAATACATTTTGTCCGAGTAAAAATATAAAGCTTGCGACATATGCATCAAGATGCATTGAAAATGAAATACTAATGTTTCTTAGAAAATCATCTCAATACAGGAATGAGCTTTCAATTGATGAACCGCTGAATGTGGACTGGGACGGAAATGAACTGCTTTTATCGGATATACTTGGAACTGATGATGATATTGTAAATAGAGGTATTGAATCTGAAGCTGAAAAAAGTATGCTTAGGGAAGCAGTTGACGAGCTTTGTGAACGTGAAAGAAATATTATGGAAATGCGGTTCGGACTTATTGACGGAAAAGAAAAAACTCAGAAAGAAGTTGCTGATGAAATAGGAATTTCACAGTCATATATATCGAGGCTTGAAAAGAAAATTATTAAAAAACTGAAAAAACAGCTTGAAAAACTTTAAAAAGATAGCCGTATCGGTTTTATAAAATCGATACGGCTTGAATTTATATTCTGTTTTTTAGGCTGAGTACATTATCATTGAGATTACATATCCGCATAGGATAAATGGCTGCAATGATAAATTTATATTTTTTCCGAGTTTTTTTTGTGCTAATAATTTTATCAGAAGTGAGAATATTAATGCAATCATAAGTGAGGAATATGTACATATATATCCGCTGAATATTCCCATCACAGCAATCAATTTTATTTCATAAAGTGAAAATAATGGTTCATCAGATAGCTTCTCGCAGATTTTATTTATCAGAATTAATACGCCTGTTCCGAGTATAAATCCCATTATATCACGAATTAATGTTTCTGAAAACTGTTCTTTGAATGAAACGATATCTATTACAGAAATTATAATTCGTAGTACAACTGCATATATCAGAATTATATCTGGAAATTCTTTATTTTTTGTGGATATAAATGATGATGAACACATAAATGCCAGAAAGATTATCATTCGGAATGCAATAGTTGGAACTGAAGAATGGATTATGGAAAAGAATGAGGAAATAACAGATATAATCAGCAGAGTAATGACTATTTGATTAGGAAGCTGAACTTTACAAAATTTTTTCATAGCTATTATAGTCAAGAGGGAAATAGAAACTCCGCTGATGAGTGACCAGAAAAGAAAAATAAACTCACACCCCAACATAATTTAATTATATTCAATAAAAAAGACAATACAAATAAATGTATTGTCTGAATGAGGCATTGGGGATTTGAACCCCAGACCCTTTGATTAAAAGTCAAATGCTCTGCCAACTGAGCTAATGCCTCATGTTTTCTGAATACCTCAGACAACTATTAAATTATATCATATAATTTTAGGTTTGTCAACACTTTTTTTTATTTTTTTTAAAATTTAAGCGGATATTTTTAAATATCCGCTGGTATTATTTTTCTATCATTATAATAATGCTTTATAAGTCGTTTTTCATATTCATTTTCTGTAAGAGGCTTATCAAAGAAATATCCCTGAGCCATATCACAGCAAAGATTTTTTAAAAATTCCACATGTTCAGCAGTTTCGACACCCTCAGAAATTACAGAGATATCAAGCTCCTTTGCCATTCTTATAACATTTTTTATTATTATAGATTCACGGTTTGTCATGACTTTGTTAACATTAAGGAATGATTTGTCAAGTTTAAGTATATCTATAGGCATTTCCTTGAGCATATTAAGCGATGAATATCCTGTTCCAAAGTCGTCCATTGAAACCATTATGCCTGATTCCCTGAGATTTAATATAATATCTTTTACCTGACTTGAGTTATCTATATAAGATGTTTCAGTAAATTCTATTTCAATATATTTTGGTGAGATGCCATTTCTTATAATGACATCTATTATATCATTAACAAAGTTTGGATTATCGGTGTGAAGTTTTGAAAAATTAACAGATATTTTAACGGGTTCAATTCCTTTTTCAATCCAGTTTCTTATTTTTTGGCATACAACATCAAGCACATAGAAGTCAACTTTGCATACAAATCCATTTTTTTCAAAAAGGGGTATAAATGAATCAGGGGGAATAAGTTGTCCGTCTTTTTTCCATCTAACCAAAGCTTCAGCACCGTTTAAGGTATAATCCTGAAGATTTACTTTAGGCTGATATACAACGATAAATTCACCGTTTTTCAAAGCATCCTGCATACTTGCTTCAATTTCCTTTTCACGGATTACCATTTTTCTTATATCATCATTAAAGTAAATGATATCTCCCATTGCAGGATTTCTTTTTGAAATATTCATTGCAATCTGTGCATTTTCGATTATATGGTTTGGTGCAAAATGTTCTTTTTCAGACAGTATAATTTCTTTACATATGCCGGCATGGAATGAGATATAATATTTTTCTTTTTTTCCGTTAGTACAAATTACATCAACAGGAAGTCTTGAAATCATTTTTACAAATACATTAAAATCTTTATTATCTATACAGACAATGAAATTATCTCCGCCAAGATGTGCAAAAAATGAATGATTATTCAGAAAGATATTAATACTTTTGCTTATCTCTCCCATTATTCTTGTGCCTTCTTCATGACCGTATTTTTTATTTATGATTTTAAAGTCCTTTACATTCATAAAAATAAGTGAATATTCAGATGTTTTATTTTTTGCAGCAAGTTCAGCAAATTTTTTATAAAATCCTGTTATTGTAAGGTAGCCTGTTTTTATATCATATATTTTTGAATTTGCAATGATATTTTCAAATTTTTGTTTTGATATAAAGGTATATACTATTTTTACATAACATTCTATATCTTTTTTTTCTTCTTCTGAAAGAGTTATGGAATTGTCTGTTTTTACAGTTATTTCAACAAGCATACTGTCAGGATTTCCGTATGTGAAAATCTGTGAAGCACAGGAAGATATTGCTTTATTATCAGGTTTTACGAATATAGTTTCTTCTACAGGTTTTATATCTGATGATGATATTTTGATTTTAACTTCTGTTATTCCGAAAATATTTGAAATTTTTGAAAATACCTCACCTGAAGCAAGCAATATATTTTCAGATTCAAATAATATATTTTATTTTATACTCTCTCCCAGAG
>CAYRPZ010000042.1:0-14166 GCA_964426275.1 uncultured Ruminococcus sp.
CGACCTTCGGGTTATGAGCCCGACGAGCTACCGAGCTGCTCCATCCCGCGATATTATTTTCATACACTCACCTGACTGCTTACTAAGTATAACATAAAACAGAATAGATGTCAATAGTTTTTTTTAAATTTATTAAAGTTTTTTTATGCAATGGATAACTCTTAAATACTCCTTCCTGATATTATTAAATCGTGAGGGGATATTTGAAAGTATATTATTTTTAAGTTCATTTGACATATCTTTACACAAAGAACTCAGTTTTATTATTCCAAGATTAGCACAAAGTCCCTTAAGGTCATGAGAATATACCATCATAGCTTTTATATCGTATTCCTCAACAGCCTTTTCGAGCATATAAAATGTATTATCATTTTCAAACTTTTTTAAAAATTCAATTATCATTTCCTCGTCACCATCGAAACGTTCATCAACAGCTTCAAAATCTATATTAATATCCTTAATTAATTTTTTAAATGATTTATCCATATAATTATCTCCTGATTTTTTTATTTCATTCCTAAATCCGTAAAATTCCACGGTTACTACTGTTATTTTTAGCGATGAACTTTGGAGATTACGGTTTATTTTATTAGAGCGTGTTAACGTTAAAAGATAGCATCAAAAATCACAGCAAGAGTAACAACAGCAAGATAAATAATATCAAGTTTATCATATACTTTTCTAAAACGCTTGATTCTCAAAAAAATCGTTCAACTTCATTTCTGGGTTTGTAAAGTTCTTTATCATATTCTCATGGTTGGTTTCTGTTCTTCTTCGGAGGTACAACAGGAATGAAGCCACGTTGTACTGCAAGGGCTCTTGTTTCATCATTTTTATATACTCTGTCCATAAGCCGATAATGATTGCCATCAGAATATATTTTTTCCAATAGTTTTCTGCATTCAGGTGCATCATACCTGTTTCCTGCCGAAAGATGAAATACTAAAGTACTTCTTTCGGCCGTGGAAGCCAAATTAAGCTTTGTTACGCCCCCTTTTTTGAACGTCCGATACTTTGCTCTCCGTTTGATTTCAATGCACCGGATGCATCAGGGTATACTTTTATACTTATGCTGTCTATACAGACAATCTCAGTTCTGATTTCGATGATATTTTTCCTTTGCAGTTCTTCAAAAATTTTGTCAATTGTTTCGTTTTTTGACCAACGATTAAATCTCGTATAAATGTATGCCAGTTACCGAATTCCTTTGGCAGTGCCCTCCATTGGCAGCCATTTTCTATAATATACAATATTTTTATTATATACTATATTTTTCATTCTGTCAATATTTTATGTTAACACGTTATAGATATTTTCAATTGATTATGATATAATGATTCTGAGGTGAAATTAATGAAAAACAAAGACTTGAAAAATCCGGATAAATATACTCTTGGCAAAAAACGAAAATTCAATTTACTGAAATTTATTATAAGGCGTTTTGGGATATTTATCATATTTATGATATTTATAGTTATTATTTCAGGTAAATTATTTATATCAGAAATTAATTTTTTTCCGTTTCTGTCTTTACCAATTATAGCTTGTATTATATATTCTGAAATAAGTCAGTTTAAAGCATATTACAATGAAAAGTATTTTAATAAATTTGAATCTGCTGATAAAAGCTCATTATATTCAGGAAACATTCAATATCATCTCTCTAACAATTCACCTGCAAATGATAATTTTTTTATTGCCGAAACAAATATACACAGACTTGTACAGATTATCCGAGGACGAAACTGTTATTACATACATTATCTTACAGTAAAAAATGACGGAATTGGTTTTAATCAAAGTTCACTTATAACTGATTTCAGAAATATTGATATCTGCAAGCTGTATAATTCCAAGGATTACAGAATTAATCTTAATTCAGTAAAGTGTATCAGATATTCTGAAAAGTCTGTAAAAAATACAGTTTGTAAAAATTATGGTGCAGTACTTATTCAAAAAACTCAAAAATCAAAAACAAAAAATAAAATTTTTTATCCTGTAACTAAAATTTCAGATTATTACCTGATTAAATTCTTTTCTGATATCAGAAATTTTTCTTTAGATATTTCTGATACAAAAAATATAAGTTATAAGAAAGCATTAAAAAATTTCAGCAGAAAAAGAATTGCATATATTATAATGAAAAATCTTTACTATATTCTTACAGTTCTGATTTCATGCGGTACTTTTCCCAACTATCAAATATACTGTATATTTACCACAGCAAGTATGATTTTAATAACTGCAATACTGATACTCTATTGTTTCAGCAGTAATGAATTTACTATAAAGGATTATCACAATTCGGAACAAAACGGAGATTTCTCCTCGAAACCGAATATTGCAAGAGGAATTATATGTCCGCTGTTTTTTAATACGATGGTTTCTCTTTTAAGTTGCAATATACTCACACTCTCATTTTCAAGATATGTTCTTATAAGCCTTATATTCTCCTTTATTATTGCTGTTATACTTATAATCTGCTCGTCCGGTAAAAAAATTATACTTTCATCTGTAATGATTGCTCTTGCATTTTCATTTTCAAATGTTATAAATATAAACTATATATTTGACTTTACAGAACCGTCGGTTCATGATTCACAGATATATGACAAATATATTTCCTCGGGTTCAAGAAGCGGAAATACATATTATATTAAAATTAAACTTGATAATGGCGACACAGAAAGTATTCGTGTTACTACAAATGAGTACTATAATTGTAAAAATGGTGATATTGTATCAGTTTATGAATACAAAGGTCTTTTAGATATCCCATACGCTGAAATTTATTTTCATGAATAGTAAAAAATGTATCCTTTTTTCAGGATACATTTTTATGCATGAATTTTATTTTTTCAACCGCATTGGTGTGAACTTTCTGAAATATTTCAATTGCTGAAACTATAAGGCATGGAATTATTCCAAGAAAACTTGCATATATTCCTATATTTTCACATACAAAATACCCCACAGCTGCTCCGGTATGAAAACATATAAGCGTTCCTCCGAAATATTTAGCCTTGTCAAGCTGTTCAGGCTTATGGTCACAGGTATATTCTGCTATAGCTGAAATCATCTGACGCAGGTTATTAGTTGAGAAAATCGGTGAACTGTTATATCCGTTAAGACCTCCGAATACCAACCACTGCACTGACATCATTATAAATACAGGATAAAGCCCTATATATGAATTTATATTTTCCGGCAAAAATCCAAGAATTATAAAACCTGCTGTATTTATTGCCATGCTGAAAAGCTTCATATCAATTCTGCTTTTTTTTGAAAGCAGTGTAACTCCGAATATTGCTCCCGCATACAGAATAGCTCCTGTAAGATGTACCATACATTCAGCATAGTTTCTTCCAAGAAATCCTTTGACAACTTCAAGCATATTAAGAGTCTGAGCAGCTCCAAGGTTTGTCCGTATCATTATTGTATAAAGTCCGGCATAGCCACCAATAAATGAAACTATTCTGTGAATCCACCAGTCAGGTTTCCTGTTCATTTTAAATTTTCCTCTCTGATTTTAATATCATCTTCTATATTATAATTATATATCTGAAATTTTATTTTTTCAATATTAATAATGATAAAATTATCTGACATTAAATCAGAATAAATGTTGAAATTGCGTATATCATTCCTGCAATTCACAAAATAAATATTGAAAGTATGTATATATATACTGTATAATAGTATTATAAAAATTAAAACGGAGTGATTTGTTAATGGCTAAATCAAAAACTGCTTATATATGCAGTGAATGTGGATATGAAAGTTCAAAATGGAATGGGAAATGCCCGTCGTGCGGATTATGGAATACATTTGAAGAACAGCTCGTAACAAGTTCATCATCTTCTGTCAGAAATTCTCCATCATCAGCCTCTACATCGGTTTCATCTGTAAAAAAGTATAAACTTGATGAGATTACAGGCGACAATGATGTAAGATACAATACAGGAATAGGAGAGCTTGACAGAGTTCTTGGCGGAGGACTTGTGAAAGGTTCTATAGTTCTTCTTGGCGGTGAACCGGGTATAGGCAAAAGTACGCTTCTTCTTCAGATATGCCAGTATCTTGGAGAGAATTATTCCATACTCTATATTTCAGGTGAGGAATCAATGCGTCAGATAAAATTAAGAGCCGTCCGTCTTGGAGTAACTACTGAAAATTTAAGTCTTATATCAGAAACAGATGCCGAAAAAGCTGTAAGTTCCATATTATCATACAAGCCCGACATTTCTATAATAGACTCCATTCAGACTATGAGCATAAATCAGGTCAATTCAAGTCCCGGAAGCATCACTCAGGTAAGGGAATGTACCAATCTTTTTATGCATACTGCTAAAAGTGAAGAAATTCCGATATTTATAGTTGGTCATGTAAATAAGGACGGCGCTATTGCTGGACCTAAGGTCATGGAACATATTGTTGATACAGTTCTTTTCTTTGAAGGTGAACGGCATATGAATTACCGTATGCTTCGAGCCGTTAAAAACAGATATGGTTCAACAAATGAGCTTGGTGTATTTGAAATGGTTGACAGCGGTCTTAAAGAAGTTGAAAATCCATCTGAAATGCTTTTATCCGGCAGACCGCATAATGTATCCGGTACTTGCGTTTCATGTGTTATGGAAGGTTCAAGACCATTGCTTGCAGAAGTTCAGGCACTTGTGGCAAAAAGCGGATTTTCTTCACCACGCCGTATGGCTACAGGATTTGATTTCAGCCGTCTTGCAATAATAATTGCAGTTCTTGAAAAACGTGCAGGACTTTTCTTTGGTACTCTTGACGTATATTTAAATATAGTAGGCGGATTTAAGCTTGATGAGCCTGCCGGTGATTTATCGGTTGCTCTTGCACTCTGTTCAGGTCTTATGGACAAGCCTGTCAATGAGGAAACTGTTGCATTCGGTGAAGTAGGTCTTGGCGGTGAAATACGTTCCGTTTCACATATTGCACAGCGTATAAGAGAGGCTGAAAGAATGGGATTTAAAACTTGCATTGTTCCTAAGCAGTCACTTAAAAATATTGAGGCGGGAAAATATAATATGCGTATTATTGGGGTATCAAACATAAAACAGGCTCTTTCCGCACTTGAAACTATAGTTTAAAGTTTAAGGAAATTTTTCAGCATATAATCTTATTCATTACCTCACCTATATTTTCATGAATTACAAGGTCGGCTTTGCTGTCATATGCTGTACTGTCACGGTTTATAAGTACAGTATATCTTCCCTTGAAATAATCTATAAGTCCTGCTGCGGGGTATACATTAAGAGATGTTCCCCCCACTATAAGCATATCAGCCTGTGAAATGGCTCTCACCGCACCATTTATAATATCATTGTCCAGTCCTTCCTCATAAAGTACTACATCAGGCTTTATTATCCCGCCACATTCACATTTCGGGATACCTGTACTGTTTATAATTTTATCAACTGCATGAAACTTTCCGCAGTTCATACAATAATTTCTAAGCACTGAACCATGAAGTTCATATACTTTTTTACTGCCTGCTGACTGATGAAGTCCGTCAATATTCTGAGTAACTACCGCTGTAATTTTTCCGCATTTCTCCATTTCAGCAAGTTTAAGATGTGCTTTATTCGGCTTTGCAGATGTACATATCATCTTGTCACGGTAAAATTCATAAAATTCCTCAGTTTTACGCATAAAGAATGTATGGCTTAAAATCTGTTCAGGCGGATATTTATATTTCTGGTTATAAAGTCCGTCAACACTTCTGAAATCAGGTATTCCGCTTTCCGTTGATACTCCTGCGCCCCCGAAGAATACTATATTCTCACATTTATCAATCATCTTTTGTAGTTTTTCGATATTATCCATTTTCAATTTTCCTTTCTGATATTTTCTGCATATTGTCAATAATCGACTGACACGCTTTTCTGCTATACAAAATAACAAAATATTCTCCACCATCTTTACGATATTTCATTTTCCTTGTAATACCGAAATAATCAGATTTATCTGTTATATCATATATTCTGCCTGATATATTTACAAGAATATTTTCTGACACAAGCCATGAGATAACTGCATTTTTAAGCAGTTTTGTATCTGTACAGACTCCAAGCTGATTGAAAATATAATCTGTAAATTCAATTAGTGTCATATCTCCATCTTTCAGCTTTATTCTGTCTGAATTTTTAATAATCAGACGGAATATATTATCCGTTTCAGCAGTTTCTCTTACAGCGTTTTCCTTATTCAGCAATTTAAGAAATTCACTGCTATATTTTTCAGTTTTCACCTTTCCGACGCCTGAAACCTGTGAAAATTCATATACAGTTTTAGGCAGTTTAACGCACATATCTCTTAATGATGCATCTGAAAATATTATGTATGCAGGAACATTCTCCCTGTCAGCAATTTTTTTTCTTAATTCCTTAAGCTTTTCAAGCAATTTTATATCAATAGAATATATAACATTTGTACTTTTGGATTCAGATACCCTTTCTTTATCAGTCTTTTTAAGCACGGGCATTATTACTTTATGATTGTTCTTCAGAAATTTTACTGAATTACTGTTCAATTCAAGGACACTGTATTCACCGTCAGATACCGAGATATATCCTCTGATGACAAGGAAATCAATTATTTCGATGCATTTTTGCAATGAATATTCTTTCATAAGGCTATATGTTGAAAGAGTATCAAGTTTACTTGCTCTGATTTTTGCATTATAGTCACCATGAAGTATTTCTGACACTATTTTCTTGCCGAATCTCATATTTCTCTGATTAAGCCTGTAAATGCAGGATATTACCTTTTGAGTTTCAACAGTTATATCAGTCATTTCAGCACCTGCATTGCAGTTTGAACAATTCATACAGCTACAGGTTGTGCTGTCACCAAAATATCTGAGTATATATTCCCTGAGACATTCACTTGTATTACAATAATAAGTAATATGCTGAAGTCTTTTGATATCTTTTGACCTTACAACTGCTCTGTATTTTTCATCGGTTTGAGGATTTTCATTCTGATTGTCAATAAGGAATTTATTAATTTTCACGTCCTGACCGCTGTAAAGCAAAATACATTCCGCAGGTTCTCCATCACGACCTGCTCGGCCCGCCTCCTGATAATAGCTTTCAACACTTTTTGGCATATTGTAATGCACTACAAATGCGACATTGGATTTATTTATACCCATACCGAATGCATTTGTTGCAACTATTATTTTTCTGCGGTCAAATATGAAATCGTCCTGATTTTTACGTCTTTCCTCATCTGTCAGTCCTGCATGATAGCATACCGCATCTATTCCATCACTGCATAATCTTTCACATACATTCTCTGTCAGTTTTCTTGATATACAGTAAACTATTCCGTTTTTTCCCCTGTTGCGCATTATAATTCTTTTAAGACTCTGATATTTATCCTCAGGTTTTTCAACTCCGAAGTATAAATTTTCCCTGTTAAAGCCTGTTGTTATACTGAATGGATTTATAAGTTTCAGAACATTTATTATATCCGCAGATACCTCAGCAGTTGCAGTTGCTGTAAATGCAGTTATAACGGGACGATATGGAAGTTTTGATACAAATTCGGTTATTTTAAGATAACTTGGTCTGAAATCCTGTCCCCATTGTGAAATGCAATGAGCTTCATCAACTGTTATCATTGAAATTTTTATATTTTTCGCCAGCTGTATAAAATCAGGTGTAAGCAGTCTTTCAGGTGCAACATACAGCATTTTGAATTCTCCCTCATATGCCATATGAAGAACTTCATTAAATTCAAAAAATGACTGGGAGCTGTTCAGAAATGCAACTGAAATACCATTTGAATGAAGTGATTCCACTTGATCTTTCATTAATGAAATAAGAGGAGATATTACAATTGATATGCCGTCAGACATAAGTGCGGGAACCTGATAACATATTGATTTTCCTGCACCTGTCGGCATTACAGCAAGAACATCTCTGCCATTTAAAATGCTGTCTATTATTTCCTCCTGACCTTTGCGGAAACTGCTGTATCCAAAATAACGCTGAAGAACCTGTTCCTTAGTCATTTCAAAAAAATACTCCAATCCTTGAAAAACGGCAATTCAAAAAGAATATGCCGTTTTTTGTTAATTTTCTTTTTCATTGTTGTCGTCATCATCATTATTGATATTGCTGTCATTTTTTCTGCTTGTTATATCAACAATTTTATCTTTTCCTTTTTTTACAAGTGAAGTGGCTGTCTTAACCATTTCGCTCTGTTTTTTTTCTTCATTGTCATGACTGATAATTTCGGGTTCCGGTGAACGATAATCTTCTATATCTGTACTCATATTTTTACGAATAAGCTTTTCATCAATTGAATCCTTGAAAAGAGTATATATTACTGCAAATGCAGGAACTCCTATTAACATTCCGGCAAATCCGAAAAGTCCTCCGCCTATGAATATTGCAAATATAATCCAGAATGTATGAAGTCCGATTGAATTTCCAAGTATCTTAGGACCAATTATATTTCCGTCAACCTGCTGAAGTATAATAATAAAAATTATAAATGGTATTACCTTTGAGGGATTGTAAAGCAGAATAAGAAATGCACTTGGAACTGCTCCGATTATAGGTCCAAAGAACGGTATCATATTTGTTATACCTATTATACAGCTTATAAGCACAGTATACGGCATATCCATAATGGTCATTACTATAAATGCAAGCATACCTATTATAAATGAATCAATTGCCTTTCCTGAAAGAAATCCCATAAACTTATTATTCGCATCTCTTCCTATATTAAGCAGTTTGTCGCATCTTTTCTTTGAAAAAGTTGCATAAAGAACTTTTTTAGACTGTGCTATAAAATCCTCTTTATTGAAAAGCAGATATATTGATACGATAAATCCAAGGAGAAAATCCTTTACCCCTGTAAATACGGAAAAAATACCGTTTTTAAGAGTAGTTATAAGATTTTCAATTGTAGGCTTGAGATCTGTAATCCAGCTTACAACTGAAGTCTGAATATTTGAAAACTCCTCTTCCAGCCATGTTTTTATAGTTGAACTTATTTCAGGGTTATTATCCAGAAATTCCATCATCTTATCATAGAAATTATTAAGATATGAAGGTGCATTGTCAATAAGTATATTTATACTGTTAAGCAGTTCAGGCACTACCATGAGTATAAGTCCCGTACAGCATGCAAGTGCAAAAACTGATGTTATTGCTACACTTGCAATTCGCACTGCTGATTTATGTTCTTTATTTCTGTTTATTAAAGGCTTTAATGAATGGTCAAGCCTTACCATAATAGGATTCAGCAGATAAGCTATGACAAGTCCCCAGATTATAGGTGAAAACACTTTTATTACCGATTGCAGGACTCCGATGAATTCATTATATCTCAGAACTACTGCCACAAGCAAAAGACAAATCGAAAATACAATTACGACATAGGTTGCAATTGTATTGTATTTTGAATTAAATTTAAATTTCATTCAAAACATATCCTTTCTTTTTATTTCTCACAAATTAATATTTTGTTAAAAAATCCTTATGATAGAATGCATAAGGATTTTTTTAATAAATAAATCTGAATTTTTTAACTTTCAGACAGATTTTTATTTATTTTCTCTGTTTCTGTCTGATGTCTGACTAACCGATGATTTTCTCTGTTGTGCATTTGGATTAGGTCTTCTTTGTTGTACATTGGGATTAGGTCTTCTCTGCTGTGCATTTGGATTAGGTCTTCTTTGTTGTGCATTTGGATTAGGTTTTCTCTGCTGTGAATGATTCATGGAATAGTGAGCTTGCCGTTTCTGTGGTTTTGAAGCAAGTGCTTTTCTTCTTGCTACCATCATATTTCTGTACTGATATGCATAGTATGAAACATACACAGCTGAAAGTATAATTGCAAAAAGTATTGCCAATCCGAACCATTTTGATTTGAAAAATCCCTGAACAACTGCAAGCCAGTATTTAGTTTTGGACATTTCAACACTCTGAGAGGCAAGAAGATTTGTTTCAAATATCACTTCGTCCATATATACAAGCTGTATTGTTCCGAGAACATCTCCCTCTTTTACAGGAGCTTTTATATCCTCATTAACAATTGTTCTTTGTTCAATAAGCGAAGTGCTTGATGTATTATCCCAGAGAATTTTATATTCCTTTTCAGGCTTGAGTATAACGTATCCATCACCTGCTGAATACTGAACCTTTGCTTCCTGAGCCTCCTGTTCAGTTGTGAGGAGTGATTTATATGAAAGGTTGTTAAATGACCAGTCCAAGAGATTCTGTGCATCTTCAATATGTGAATACCAGTTGTTTCCATCAGCATCATCAATAGGTGCATTCAGAAGAATAAGTATATGACTTATTCCATTCTGTGATGCCTTTACAGCCATAGCACGTCCTGTTTCACTTCCATAACCTGTTTTAAGTCCTTTTGCATATGACCTATAATATTCAGAATCTTCAAGCGTCATAAGATTTGTATGAGTTATAGTCCATGATTCGCTGTGAATATTTGAAGCAGGCATTTCATAGCTCTGTGCCGTAGCAATTTCTTCAAAATGGTCAAGTGAAAGTGCATACTTGACTATTTTAAGCATATCGTTTGCAGTTGTAACTTGCTCAGGGTCGTAAAGACCGTGAGCATTGGTGAATACTGTATCATTACAGCCAAGTTCCTGTGCCTTTTCATTCATCATCTCAATAAATCCTTTTGTACTGCCGTTTCCGATATGATATGCAATAGTTCCCGCAGCTTCTGTTGACGATGCAAGAAGCATTGCATAAAGCAGTGTTTTCATGCTTACTTCCTCATTGACTTCAAGGTCTGCAACAGGAATGAATATATCAGGATACTGTTCACGATACACTGAAAATTCATTGAATGCAGATTCAGGACAAGCAACCACTGTTTCAAGATTCTGACAGTTTTCCAGACATATTATAGCTGTCATAATCTGGACAAGCTGTGCAGGGGCTTGTTTTACATCGGCATTTTTAGTATATATAATTTCATTGGTATCAATATTATAAAGTAATGCCGACTCACTATTGACTTCAAACGGCGGTGTAAAATCAACTGCTTCTGCTTTGATTTCAGGCGTAAATCCTGCTATAATCAAAATTACCATAAACACCGCAAAAAATCTTTTCATTTTTATCATCTCCGTAAAAAAAATATTGATATGTATAAATTTATTGAAAAAGCGTTTTTTCACGCTGGGAACAAATAAAAAAACCAAAAAAGTTTCAGAAAAATAAATAATAACAGCATATATATTATTATATCAAATTTTACAGTAAAGTAAAAGTATTTTTTTAAGATTTTTTAAAATTTTTTAAAATTAATAATTGCGTTAAATATTAAAATATGATAGAATGTACTAAGGTAAAAAAGAAAGGAATGATACTATTGATTTTCGTAACAGGCGACACTCACGGTGACTACAGCCGTTTCAAAGATTCAAAGCTTAGAAAACTCAGAAAAAATGACAGTCTGATTATATGCGGTGATTTCGGATTTGTATGGGACGGAAGCAGACAGGAACAGAATTTCATCAGAAAATTAAGCAGTTTAAAATATAACATACTTTTTGTTGACGGCTGTCACGAAAACTTTGATATGCTGAATGAGTTTGATACAGAGGAATGGAACGGCGGAAAAGTTCATTTCATATCTGATAATATTATACACCTTATGCGTGGTCAGGTCTATAATATTGATGAAAAAAAAATATTTACCATGGGAGGCGGAAGAAGTCAGGATATTGATATAAGACGTGAAACCGGAACATGGTATGAACATGAATCCCCCTCCTCAGATGAAATAAGAGAAGGTATTGAAAATCTTGAAAGAAATAACAACTCTGTTGACTATATTATAACTCACGAACCTCCGGCATTTATAAAAAACTGTTTTAATGAATACTCCATGGAACGCATTGAAGCTGACAGATTTTTTGAAGATGTTATAAATAAATGCTCTTTCAAAAGCTGGTATTTCGGGAAATGCCATGTAAACAGAATTATCCCGCAGAATTTCTATGCACTTTTTGACTATATAATACCTCTTGAATAATGAGATTTTTTCTTATATTGAAATATAAATCCGCTTGATTTTTATGTCATGCGGATTGTTTTTCTATGATGTAAATAAAATATTATATTTATACTTTAAAATTTTATAATTTTGTTGTATAATATAAAAAGCAATGTTTTTTGGAGATGAAATGTATGAATTTTAAAGATGCTTTGAAATATATATCTGAAATCAACAGCTATGGAAGTGTTCTGGGACTTGAAAACATGAGGCTTCTTATGAATATGCTCGGCAATCCGCAAAATGAACTTTCAGTTATTCATATTGCAGGTACTAACGGCAAAGGTTCTGTAGGAGCTTTTTTAAATTCTGTATTAATGGAAGCAGGATATTCGGTAGGAAGATATGTTTCACCGGCTGTTATGGATTACCGTGAAAAATTTCAGATTAATGAGGAATATATTTCTGAAGATGAATTTACCCTATGTCTTGAAAAAGTAAAAAAATGTGCTGATGAAATATGGGAGAAAAATAAAATCCATATAACTGTTTTTGAGGTGGAAACAGCAGTCGCTTTTTACTGGTTTTATATGAAAAAATGTGATGCTGTGCTTTTGGAAGTCGGTCTTGGAGGCAGTCTTGATGCCACAAATATAATCAATAAAAGCCTGCTTTCAATTATTACATCAGTAAGCTTTGACCATATGAATTTTCTTGGAAATACACTTTATGATATTGCAAAGCAAAAAGCTGGTATCATTAAGGAAAATGGTTCTGTTTTAACATTGAATAAAAACCAAGAGGTTCTGAAAGCTATTTCAGAAACTTGTAAAGAAAAAAATGCAGAGCTTATACACGTTTCCGATGAATTAAAAAATATCCGTTTTGACGGAAAATTTCAGAGTTTTTATATTGAGGGCTGCGGTGATTTTAAACTTAAACTACTTGGAAAATTTCAGTTTGAAAATGCCTGTACAGCAATTAAGGCGTGTGAATTTTTAATAAAAAGAAAAGGCTTTAATATATCACCGGAAAATATGAAAAATGGTATCTTTAATGCACAATGGACAGGCAGATTTTATACTGTTTCGGAAACACCAAAATTTATAGTTGATGGTGCTCATAATACAGATGCAGTAAAACAGCTTATTGAAAATCTCGATTTTTATTTCAGCAATAAAAGATTTATATACATAATGGGTGTCTTTAAAGACAAGGAATATAAAAATATGGTTGAAATAAGTGCTTCAAAAGCAAGAAAAATATATGCTGTAAATATTGATAATCCACGGGGACTTGATAATAAAATACTTAAAAAGGAAATAGAAAAATATAATAAAAATGTTTATGCGGTTGCTCTCCATGAGGCAATAAAAAACAGCATGGAAGAAGCAGAGGATAATGATGTTATTATAGCTTTTGGTTCATTATCTTATTTGGGTGATACAATAAACTTCCTGCAAAATTAAGCAAATAAATCAGATTTACAGATACTGTTAAGCAAAGAAAAGTGATTCTTTTTCTTCAAATCGGTATCATTCTGATTATGTCAGTTATTTACAGAATGTAAAAAATAATTTTTAAACCTTATAAGGTAAGGAGGTTTTAATGAAAAGAATAACTGCAATATTGCAAAATAAGAGATATATTTCAGCACTGAAAACAATAAAAAGTCATGAACGTAAAAGAATATACTGCAAACATGATGAGGAGCATTTTTATAATGTTGCAAGAATAGGATATATATTAATTCTTGAAAACAATCTTGATATAAGCAAGGAATTATTTTATGCTGCTGCCCTCCTGCATGATATAGGCAGAGCGTTGGAATATACTGAGGGAATACCTCACAATAAAGCAAGTGCCGGAATATCAGAAGAAATATTAAAACAATGCTTTTTTAACGATCAGGAAATAAAGACAATTACAGAAGCAATATTAATGCACAGAGAAAATAATCTGACGATGACATTAACTTTCTCTGATATACTGTATAGGGCTGATAAATTATCAAGAGCCTGTTATAATTGTACAGCAGAAAAAGACTGTAAATGGGAAAATAATAAAAAAAATCTGGATATTGAATATTAGGAGTGTGTGTATTTATGAATATCGGCGGTAAAACCTTTAAAACAAGCGGTA
>CAYRPZ010000043.1:0-13454 GCA_964426275.1 uncultured Ruminococcus sp.
CTCCTTTTATCTTTCCGAGCATAGCATTTTTAGTCTTTAAAAGCCCGCTTTTTATTTTTTCAAATAAACTCATTGTCATCTCCCCTTTTAATTTAAGCAATTATGGAAGGTAATCTATTATATTATGAAATACTGCCTGCATCAGGATTACTGTTATCAAGTCTTAAAAGCTTTGATACACCATTCTCCTGCATTGTAACACCATAGAGAATATTAGCACATTCCATAGTGCCTCGTCTGTGCGTCACGGTAATGAACTGTGTATAATCAGTGAAATGTTTCAGATATGACGCATATTTTGAAACATTTACATCATCAAGAGCCGCATCAATCTCATCAAGAATACAGAATGGTGCAGGTCTTATTTTAAGAATTGCAAAATAAAGTGCAATTGCTATGAATGACTGTTCACCGCCCGAAAGAGATATAAGATTTTTAATAACTTTCCCAGGGGGTGCAACTATTATATCAATTCCCGATGTTAAAACATCGTCAGGTTCAGTAAGTACAAGTTCAGCATTTCCTCCGCCGAAAAGCTCTCTGAAAATATGCTGGAAATTAAGATTTATTTTTCCGAAACAGTCAGTAAACATCTGACGCATATCGACCGTAAGCGTATCAATCAATTTCTCGAGTTCAGCCTTTGAATTTCTGACATCTTCAAGCTGATTATTCATAAAGCTATATCTTTCGGAAACTTCCTTATATTCATCAATTGCATCAACATTTACATTTCCAAGATTTTTAATCCTGCTACGGATTTCATTGAGTTCCCTGTTTGCATTAATGATATTTTCAACCGGAACAGCAATATCTTCAGCTTCTGAACGTGTCATCTCATAATTTTCCCATATCTGTGAAACAATTGAGTCATTTTCTTTTAAGAGTACAGTTCGGCGTTCTTCAAGCCTTGTAAGTTCCTTTGTAAGATTTTCCTTTGTATCATTAAGAGATTTTATATCAGCATTTATTTTATCTCTCAAGGATTCCTGCTCAGCCTGAATTTTATGCTGATTTTCAATCTGAGATGATATTTCTTCAGTATCAGACTTTATTTTTTCAAGGCTTTTTTTAAGATTTTTAATTTCCGATTCTTTTTCGGATATGATTTTATGCTGATTTCTTATATCCTCAAGAATTTTTTTATTCTCGGATTCAGATTTTTCAACAGTCTCTGTGAATGAATTTATTTCATAATCAACCGACTCGATATCCTTACGGATTTCAGCTTCTTTTATCCTCATTTCAGAAAGCTGAGATGAAAGATTTTCTCTTTTTTTCCGAATATCCTCCTTACGGCTGTTTTCGCTTGCAATACTGCCTTCAGCTTCGTCAATCTGGCTGTTAATCTTTTCAAGTTCTCTGACAGCCGTATCAAATGATAAAGTCTGATTTTCAAGACGTTTTTTCAGCTGTAAAAGAGAATTTTCAGAATTTCTGAACTGAATTTCAGCCTGCTCCGAAACAGATACAAGTCTTTTATATTCAGCTTCAAAGCCTGTTTTATCCGATAAAATCTGATTTAATTCCTGCTGAAAATTTTCTTTGCCGGAATTAATTTCATAAAGCTGAGAATTAACCTGCTGAATATTTTTCTCATATTCGGATTTTTGTTTTTCAAGTTCAGAAAGTTTTGCATTCAGCTTATCTATTTCATTTTTTCTTGTAAGCACACCCGCTGAACGAACCTGCGAACCGCCTGTAAAAGAACCTCCTGCATTTACAACCTGTCCGTCAATAGTTACAATCCGGAATTTATATCCGTATTTCTTGGCAATATTCCCCGCACAGTCAATATCCTGAGCAATTACAGTTCTGCCCAGAAGATTTTTAATTATCCCCCGATATTTGATATCAGCACTGACAATCTCACTTCCAAGAGCAATAAAACCATATTCATTTCTTAAATTTTTTTCATCGAGTTCATTTCCTTTCACAGATGTGACCGGAAGAAATGTTGAACGTCCTGCACGATGCTGTTTAAGGAATTGTATGCATTCCTTTGCTGACTGCTCATTATCAACAATTATATTCTGCAACGCACCTCCAAGAGCAGTTTCAACTGCTGTGCTGTACATATTTTCAACGATTATAAGCTGTGCGACAGTACCGTTTACACCTTTAAGCTGATTATTTTTCGATGCCTTTATAATTTCCTTTACACTGAAACTGAAACCCTCCATGCTGTTTTCAAGTTCCTGCATGATTTTAACTTTCTGCTGTACAGAATTTATATCAAGTATAAGCCTGTTATAAGCTTTATTATAATCATCAATAATACGTTTTTTATCATCAGCCTGAGATGACATTATATTTATCTTATCCCTGTAATCTTTTTCAAGCTGTGAAAGCTGCCTTATACTTTCAGCAGTTTCATTCTGTTCGTTGATATATTTTTTATGGAGCTGTTCATATCCCGAAGTCTGCTGTGATATATTATCAATCTGGGCATTAATTTCAGATATTATACTTTCCGAAGATGTAACTGTAAGGCGGTATTCACTCTGCTTAACATAGAGGGGATTAATAGCTGATATTTTCTCATCTGAAATTTTTCCGATACTTTCATATTCCTTGTCAGTTTCAGCAAATTCATTCTTTATGCCTTCAAGCTTTTCAGAAATATCAGATGACAGTTTTTCAAGTTCAGATTTTTTCGATACGGAAATTTCAAGCTTTTCAGCAGTTTTATCTTTTTCCATAATCAGTGCAGTCTGTTTTTCAATAAGTGCAACATTATTTTTCTTGCAGTAGAGTATATCATTTTCACATACTGCAATGCCAGACTTATATTCAGATGATTTCTTTTCAGCCTCAAGTATTTCATGCCTTAAACTTTCAGCCTTTTCACTGCACTGCTGAATAATCTGACCGCACTTTTTTCTTTTTATTTCAAAGGATTCCATATCTCTTTCGGCAGATTCATACTGAGATTTGCAGATAAGGATTTTTTCATCTGCACTTTCAAGACTTTTTCTGAGTTCAAACAGCCTGTTAATCCACACAGAGATTTCAAGATTTTTTCTTCTGCCTGCAAGTTCAATGAATTTCTTAGCCTTTTCAGACTGAATTTTAAGAGGTTCAATTCTTGATTCAAGTTCTGATACTATGTCATTAAGCCTTGAAAGATTATCATCAGTCTGAATAAGTTTTCTTTCTGCTTCTGCTTTTTTATATCTGAATTTGGATATGCCCGCTGCTTCTTCAAATATATCACGTCTTTCATTGCTTTTTGCAGCAACAATTTCAGCGATTCTTCCCTGACCGATTATAGAATATCCGTCACGCCCAAGACCTGTATCCATAAAGAGTTCATTTATATCCTTAAGCCTTACGCTTTTTCCGTTTATCCGGTATTCACTCTCTCCGCTTCTGTACAGTTTACGCATAACGGAAACTTCATCGCCATCAACATTAAATTCATGCTTTGAATTGTCAATAGTAAGAGTAACAGATGCAAACCCTACGGGCTTTCTTGATGCAGTACCTGCAAATATAACATCTTCCATCTTGTTTCCACGAAGATTTTTTGTAGACTGTTCACCAAGAACCCAACGCATTGCATCGCCTATATTGCTTTTACCGCTTCCGTTAGGTCCTACAACACCCGTTATACCTTTGTCAAATGTAAGCTTTATTTTATCCGGAAAAGACTTGAAACCCTGAAGTTCAAGTGATTTTAAATACATTTCTTTCTCCTTTCCTGATATCACAAAGTATAAACTCATCTTTGCCAAGTGAGTTGTCAGGCTTCACTGAAACAGATACACCTGATTTTCTGAAATATTCAATATTTGAACGTTTCTGACCAACTGCACGGCTTATATTTTTATCACTTACATATATTACAAACCGGCTGTCTGAATAATTTTTAAGTATATTTTCAAATGAATTTCTGAATATACGGCTTTCACACAGTTCTCGAAACGAAGGGTGATAATATCCGCCTGTCATATCCTCCTCAACAGTTTCAGAAGCATGAAGTCCGCATTTGATAATTCTGATACCGCATTTGCTGAATTTTCTCATAATGTCAGAACATAGATTTATCATATATTCCATATCATATGTTTTATAAATTCCTGACTGATAAAATTCATCAAGCTGAGTATTTTTAAGTATTACAACAGGATAAATTCTTACAGTATCAGGTTTTATATTACATATTGTATCAGCAGTCTTAATATCTGTTTCATAATCAGAACCATAAAGCCCTGTCATCATCTGAAGTCCCAGTTCAAATCCATAATTTCTTATAAGTTCACAGGCGTTGAATACAGATTCCGCATCATGTCCCCTGTTGTTCATCAGGAGAACTTTGTTGTCAAGACTCTGACAGCCGAGTTCTACAGCTTTTACATTATATTTTTTAAGTATATCGAGTATCTCTGTGCTTATACAGTCAGGACGTGTTGAAATTCTTATTCCGTCAAACCCGTCTGAACATATGAAAGGCTGAACACATTCAAGCAATGATATCATATAGTCATACGGTATTGCAGTAAAACTTCCGCCAAAAAATGCAATCTCAGTATCGCTTTTATCCTGCATATTTTCAAACTGATTTCTGCATATTTCATATACTTCATCAGCAGACGGAACTTTTTCAGCACCGCTTATCTTTTTCTGATTGCAGAAACTGCACATATTGGGACAGCCCATATGCGGAATGAAAACCGATATATTCTTATGAGCCATAACCCATTAACTCCAGTGCTTCCTTTGCTGCCATCTGTTCGGCATCTTTCTTGCTCTTTCCTGTTCCATGACCGATTACATTTGAATTAAGGCATACATGAACATTGAACGCTTTATTATGGTCAGGTCCGCTTTCGCTTACAAGAATATATTCTATTTTTTCTTCAGGATTTTTCTGAATTACTTCCTGAAGAATGGTTTTATAGTCATTGAAATTCACACTCTGTTTTTTATTGTTAATATCTTTAGGAATAAATCTGAGTATATGCTTTTCAGCGGATTTAAGACCGCCGTCAAGATATATTGCTGCTATAACCGCTTCAAATGCATCTGCAAGAATTGATGGTCTTTCACGTCCGCCTGTATTTTCCTCGCCTTTTCCGAGAAATATATATCTGCCCAGATTTATTTGCTTTGCAAATACATGAAGTGACTTTTCGCATACAAGTGATGCTCTTATTTTAGTAAGTTCACCTTCCGGAAGATATCTGAAATGTTCAAAAAGATACTGTGAAACAACAATTGAAAGAACGCTGTCGCCTAAAAATTCAAGACGTTCATTGCTGTGTCTGCTCTTTTTATTTTCATTTGCATACGAAGAATGTGACAGAGCCTCTTTTATAAGCGACTTGTCTTTGAATGTATAGTCGAGAATTTTTTCAAATTCTGAAATATCTATTTTATCCATAATAAATTTACTCCTTTGAACCGGCAAGATTGTCTTTTATTTTGTCGATTACCTTTCCGTCAACGCACTGTTTCGCCTGTCTTACAGCATTATAGAATGCCTTTGCATCTGAACTTCCGTGAGCCTTTATTACAGGCTTTGAAATTCCCATCAGAACTGCACCGCCAACTTCTGAATAATCAAGCTTCTTTTTAAAATCCTGTATCTTGTCAAGAATAAGCATACCTGCAATTTTTGATTTAAAACTGCTTTTAAGCATATCCTTGAGCGTATGTGCAAAATACATACCCATTCCCTCATACAGTTTAAGTATAACATTTCCTGTAAATCCATCAGTAACTATAACCTCAAAATCTCCGTCAGGAATTTCACGTGCTTCAATATTTCCGCCAAAATTAATTTTATCAGACTGTGAAAGTCTTATGTATGCTTCATGTTCAATATCCCTGCCTTTTGTTTCTTCAGAGCCTACATTCACCAGTCCGACTTTTGGATTTTCAATATTCATAACACTTTCCATATAGGCACTTCCCATAAGTGCAAACTGAAAAAGCATTTCAGGACGGCAGTCAACATTTGCACCACCATCCATAAGCATGAAATATCCCTTATCAGAAGGCATGATGGGTGCAAGTGCAGGACGCTTTATACCTTTTATACGCTTTGCAATAAAGGTTGAACCGACTACCAAAGCACCGGTGCTTCCTGCTGATACGAACGCATCTCCTCCGCCCTCACTGAGATGTTTAAGACCGACAGCCATTGAACAATCAGAACGGCTTTTTATAATTTCAGAAGGTTCTTCATGAATATCAATAACCGAGTCTGCATGTACGATTTTTATTCCGTCAAGACTTATATTATGTTCAGAGGCAGTATCCTTTATAATCTTCTCATTGCCTGAAAGAGTTACTCCAACACCAAGTTTTTCAACCGCCATTGCACAGCCTTCAATTACAGCAAGAGGTGAATTATCACCGCCAAAAGCATCTACTATTATATTCATAATAAAAAACAAACCTCCCGATAGAATTTGAATTTATAAGCCAAGTGTATTTTTCAGAGATTTCAATGCTCTCTCAGCATAAGCCTGATATTTAAGCTTTTTATCCTTTATTCGCTCAGGCAGCTCCGGAAGTATTCCCATATTACAGCCCATAGGCTGAAAATTGTCTGCATTGTATTCATCGCTTATATATGCAGTCAAAGCACCGCACATTGTATCAACAGGAAGTACAAGAGGAGATTTTCCATCCAGTTTTCTTGACATATTTATCCCTGCAAGAATACCACTCATAGCAGACTCAATATACCCTTCAACACCTGTTATCTGTCCAGCAAAGAATATATTTTTGTTTGATTTGAGAGAATAGTCATTATTCAGAAGTTTAGGACTGTTTATAAATGAATTTCTGTGCATTACCCCATATCTTACAAATTCAGCATTTTTAAGACCTGTTATCTTTGAAAATACTCTTTTCTGCTCACCGAATTTAAGATTTGTCTGAAATCCCACAAGATTATATAAAGTTCCCTCACGGTTTTCCTTGCGTAGCTGTACTACAGCGTATGGACGCTTTCCTGTACGCTTATCCGTAAGTCCGACAGGCTTAAGAGGACCGAAACGCATTGTATCCTCACCTCTTTTTGCAAGGACTTCAACAGGCATACAACCTTCATAAACTTTAAATGACTTTTTATCAAAATCCTTAAGTTCAGCACTTTCGGCATTAATGAGTGCATTATAAAATTCAAGATATTCTTCCTTATTCATAGGACAGTTTATATAATCAGCATCTCCCCTGTCATATCTTGATGCAAAGAAAACAAGTTCCTTATCAAGACTTTCATAAGTAACAATCGGAGAAGCAGCATCAAAAAAGCTAAGATAATCACCGCATATTTCTGATATGCTTTCAGCAAGCGTGTCAGATGTAAGAGGGCCTGTTGCAATTATAACATCACCGTCAGGAATTTCTGTTACTTCCTCATTTATAATATTTATTCTGTTATGGGAATATATTTTTTCTGTTATAAGGTCAGAGAATTTTTCTCTGTCAACCGCTAATGCACCGCCTGCCTCAACAGCAGTCATTTTCGCACACTGTACAACAAGTGAACCCATCAATTCCATCTCAGCCTTTAAAAGTCCCGCAGCAGATTCGAGTCTTGATGCCTTGAGTGAATTTGAACATACAAGCTCTGCAAAACCTTTATAATGATGTGCAGGACTGAATTTAACAGGTTTCATCTCATAAAGTTCAACATCTTTTCCACTCTGTGCAATCTGCCATGCTGCTTCACAGCCGGCAAGACCGCCACCTATAACCTTAACCATAAATCAGAGTCCTCTCTCATATCCGCAGCCTGTTTTTTCACAGAGAATCTTTCCTGCTTTTCCGCCTTTTTTGAAAAGTGATGAACCGCATTTCGGACATTTATCCTCAATCGGAGTATTCCATGTCATAAAGTTGCAGTCAGGATATCCCGCACAGCCAAAGAAATTTCTGCCCTTTTTGGATTTCTTGGCTATTACCTGATTTGAACAAAGCGGGCATATACCCTTTGTAGCCTGAACAATCTTCTTTGTATTCGTACATTCGGGAAAACCTGAGCAGGCGAGAAATTTTCCGAAACGTCCGATTTTGATAACCATCATTTTACCGCATACATCGCATACAACATCTGTTTCCTCTGCCGGAACCTTTACACGTTTTCCCTCCATAGCCTTTTCAGCTTTTTTAAGAGTTTCAGAAAAAGTAGTGTAAAAGTCAGAAAGAGTTTCATGCCAGTCTCTGTCACCATTTTCAATGGCATCAAGGTCAGCTTCCATTTTTGCAGTAAATTTTGCATCTACAATATACTTGAAATGCTCTTTCATAAGTTCTGTCACAACTTCTCCGAGAGCAGTAGGAACAAGCTGTTTTCCATCACGCTCCACATAATGCCTTGCAGTAATTGTTGTTATAGTAGGAGCATAGGTACTTGGTCTTCCTATACCATTTTCTTCAAGTGTTTTTATCAGCGAAGCTTCAGTAAATCTTGAAGGCGGCTGAGTGAAATGCTGGTTTCCGCCGATTGATTTTACTTTTATTATATCTCCGTTTTCAATCGGAGGAAGAACCTTATTATCCTCCTCATCAGGATTTTTCGTATCCTTTGATTCTTCATAGAGAACTGTATATCCATCAAATTTCACAGCATATCCTGATGATTTGAACACACAGTTTTCTGCCTGAATATCAACTGAAACAGTATCATGGAGAGCATCTGCCATCTGACTTGCAATAAATCTTTCCCATATAAGCTTATAGAGTTTATACTGGTCAGAAGTAAGATTTTCTTTTACACGGTCAGGAGTAAGCCCGGGCATAGACGGTCTTATAGCTTCATGAGCATCCTGAGCATTTTTCTTACTTTTAAAAACTCTTGGAGATGACGGCAGATATGTTTTGCCATATGTCTTTTCAATAAATTCAGAGGCGGAATTTATTGCTTCATCAGAAATTCTGAGGCTGTCAGTTCTCATATATGTTATAAGACCGACAAAGCCAATGCCATCAATTTCAATACCTTCATAAAGTTCCTGAGCAGCTTTCATGGTTCTTCTTGACTGGAAGCCCATTCTTCTTGATGCTTCCTGCTGGAGAGTTGATGTTATAAAAGGAGGTGCAGGAGATTTTTTAGTAACTTTCTTTTTTACACTGATAACTTTGAATTCAGCATTTTCAAGGCTTTCAAGTATTTTATCAGTCTGTTCCTTATTTTCAAGTTCAGCTTTTTTTCCATCAATGAGAGCCAGTTTGGCAGAAAAAATCTTTCTGCTTGATGGGGCTGAAACTTTTGCATCAATGGTCCAGTATTCCTGAGCATTAAAATTTTTAATTTCCTTCTCCCTGTCAACAATAAGCCTTACAGAAACTGACTGAACACGGCCGGCTGAAAGTCCTCTGCGAACTTTTCTCCAGAGAAACGGACTGAGCTGATATCCTACAATTCTGTCAAGAATACGCCTTGCCTGCTGTGCATTTACAAGGTCAATATCTATTTTATGAGGATTACTCATTCCCTGCTGAACACCTGATTTTGTAATTTCATTAAAAGCAACTCTGTTGTTCTGATTTATATCAAGATTGAGCATACTTGCAATATGCCATGAAATAGCCTCACCCTCACGGTCAGGGTCAGTTGCAAGATATATTTTATCACATTTTGCAGCATATTTTTTAAGTTCTTTTATAACTTCCTCTTTGCCTTTCATATCAGCATACTGAGGTTCAAAATTATTATCAAAATCAACACTTATACTTGACTTCGGCAAATCTCTGACGTGTCCCATTGAAGCAATAACTTCATAGCCGTCACCAAGATATTTTTTTATTGTTTTTGCCTTTGCCGGAGATTCTACTATAACCAAGTCTGCCATTGTTTTCCCCTTAACTTTTATATAAAAATATATTAATAATTCCGCATAAACGGATAAAAAATCAAATAAGCCTGTACGCTTTTCCGGGAAGACATTCAATAATGCCGTCAATTTCCATATCGGTAAGCGTAAGATAGAGTTCAGGAACAGGTATTTTCAAAACTGATGCAATTTCATCGATATATTTTACACTGTCCTGAAGTATTTTTATAATATTCTTGTATTCATCACTGATTTCGGAATCTGAAAACTGTACGGAAGAACTGCTTTTTTCCTGAATATTATCAGTTTCCGTCTTAACTTTATCAGATTTATTTTTTTCGGATTCAGCAGATTTTCTCTGTCTGTGAGGAAAATTTTCCTGAGTTTCGGAAGAAAAAACGGAGGACTCACTTACAGGTTCAGAATTTTCCATATTTCTGCTGACTGACGATAGTTTATGTGTAAAAACGGTATAATATTCATAAATTATATCCAGATAACTGAAAACCGGTATTGCACCGTCACGAAGAAATTTTACAACACCGCTGTAACGTTTGTCAAAGATATCTGAAGGAGGTATACAAAACAAATCCCTGCCCTGTTCAAGAGCGAGTTCAGCAGTTATAAGTGAACCGCTTGTATTTGATGCTTCAATTACAAGAGTACCCGCACTAAGTCCTGAAAGTATCCTGTTTCTTTTAGGGAAATTTGCGGGAATAGGCTTTGTTCCGGGCAAAAACTCTGTAATAAAAAGTCCTCTCTTTTCAATTGCCGGCTTACTTTTTGTATTTTCCTTAGGATAATCAACATCAATTCCACAGCCAAGAACTGCAACTGTCTTTCCGCCGTTCAAAACTGCTGACCTGTGTGAAACAGAATCAATTCCCAGTGCGAATCCGCTTACAATAATAATTCCTACTTTTGCGAGATCGGAACATATCTTTTCAGCGACTCCCATACTGTACTGTGAAGGTTCTCTTGTTCCGACAACCGTTATACAAAGGTCATCAAGTACAGACAAATCGCCTTTTGCAAATAATATAAGCGGAGGATTGAATATATTTTCAAGCATTTTCGGATAAATTTCATCATAATAGCAGATTACTTTTATACCTTGTCTTTCACAGCTTTCAAATATATATGCACATTGTTCAAGATGAGATGTTTTTACAGATTTCAATTCTTTTTCGGAAAGGAAACTACAGGATTCAGATTTCAGGGCATTATAAGCAGATTCAGGATTTTCAAGACGCTTTATAATATCCCATATTTTAGGATTGCCTGCACCGAAAACCATTACAAGCCACATACAATAATCAGTATAATTCATAAAAAAGTCACCGCCATTTTATATACGGGTCATTTCCCACAATATAATTCCCGCCGCCATTCCTGCATTCATGGAATTTATATTTCCTTTCATTTTTATAGTAACAGGAACATCGCATTTCTGAACAATATTTTCCGGTATTCCGTTGCCTTCATTTCCGATTATGACTGCACCGCCATCTGAGAAATTACATTTTTCAAGGCTCAGAGCATCAGCGGATATAACTGCCGGATAAGTAGTTATATTTCTTGATTTGAAAATATCAAGCACATATTCGATATCAGCATTATTCCATAGATTGATTCTGAATGCCGAACCCATTGTTGAACGCATAACCTTAGGACTGTAAATGTCGCATGACTGAGAAAGAACAATGCCATCAATGCCCATGGCATCAGCAGTTCTTATAACAGTTCCTGTGTTTCCGGGATCCTGAAGCTGATAAAGCACAACATATCTGCCGCCTTTTCTGACTGTACTTTCAAAATCCGGCTGTTTTTTCATATAACATACTGCAAATATACCCTGAGTTCTCTCAGTACATGAAATTCTGTTGCCAAGCTCATTTGAAATAATAATTGGTTTTACTCCCTTCAAATCAGCCTGTGACAGAAAAACAGAATATCTGCTGAGATTCTGCTGGGTAATAATAAGAGAATGTATCTCAATATTTTCCGAAACAGCGTCCTGAACGATACGCAGACCTTCAATAACAAAAAGACCTGACTGCATACGTTCCTTTTTACTTACAGCAAGTTTATTATAAAGTTTTATTATATGGTTATCTTTAGATGTAATAATATCCAAAAACCGGCACCTCACAGAAAATATATAATAAAAACACGCTCTTTTATCTATTGAAAAGAACGTGTTTATTAACTGATTAAAGAGCTGCTTTAGCCTTTTCAACGATTGCTGCAAAGCCTGCAGGGTCATTTATAGCTATTTCAGAAAGCATTTTTCTGTTAAGAGTTATACCTGCTTTTTTAAGACCATTCATAAGAGTTGAATAGTTCATGCCATTCATTTTTGCAGCTGCTGAAATTCTTGTAATCCAGAGCTGTCTGAAGTTACGTTTTTTCTGTTTTCTTCCTATATAAGCATAATTGCCTGATTTCATAACGGCCTGTTTAGCCATTTTGAAATGTTTGCTCTTAGCACCCCAGTATCCCTTAGCGAGTTTAAGAGTTTTATTTCTTCTCTTACGAGTCATCATTGCACCTTTAACACGTGCCATAATTTTTACCTCCGTATATATTCAAAATTGATAAGATTAAAGCTCCATGTCCTGAAAAAAAGGACTGATACAGCTTATTTGTAAGGAATGAGTTCCTTAATTGTTGCAGAATTCGCAGAAGATGCTATGCCGGCATTTCTTGCAATTCTCTTACGTTTTGTTTCTTTCTGTGTAAGTCTGTGTCTTTTATTTGTATGCTGGTATTTAACCTTGCCGTTCTTGGTAACTTTAAAGCGTTTTTTAGCGCCTGAATGAGTTTTAACCTTAACTTTCTTAGCCATTTTGAAAGTCCTCCTTGATAAATATTTTTACTTTGATGATTTAGGAGAAACAAACATCACAAGACTGCGTCCCTCCATTTTAGCCGGTTTTTCAACAACACCAAATTCACTGCAAGCCTCTTTGAATCTGTCCATAAGTTCCATACCGAGTTCAGGGTGAGCTATAGCACGTCTGCGGAATCTTACAGAAACCTTAAGTTTGTCACCTGATTTCAGAAATTTTGCAGCCTGATTGACCTTTGTTTCAAAGTCATGGGTATCAATAGTTGAAAACATACGGATTTCCTTAATATCAACAACCTTCTGATTTTTTCTGGCTTCCTTTTCACGTTTTGTCTGTTCAAAGCAAAACTTTCCATAATCCATAATGCGACAAACCGGCGGTGTCGCCTGCGGAGCAATCTTGACGAGGTCAAGATTTTTGTCGAATGCGATTTTCTGAGCTTCCTTGGCAGAAAGTATGCCAAGCTGATTACCGTCAACATCGATTACACGGATTTCTTTATCCCTTATCTCTTCGTTGATTTGCAGTTCTTTGTTGCTAATGACCAGCACCTCCAAAGCTAATTGATAAAATTTTAAAATAATAAAAAAATGAGTACAGACACAAGTCAGCACTCATACTATCAGCATTATAAATTTATAATAAAGAAAGTACATTTACCGTACAGACACATTAAAGGTCAGACGGTGAGAACCGATATGTTCTGCTTGCATTACCTTTTAATTATACAGTGCACAAATAATAATGTCAAGTACATTTTTAATTTTTAACATTTTATTCACATTTTAATTTTATAAATCTATTTCAT
>CAYRPZ010000044.1:0-12972 GCA_964426275.1 uncultured Ruminococcus sp.
AGATATTTTCCTGATGTTTTGCTTTGATATATATAATAACAAGATTTAAAATAAAGAATACTGCAAGTATTCCTGCAAGAACAGTCATTTCAGTTGATATGCTTATGCCGTTTGCAGTAGTGCTTCTGAATGCATTTACTGTATATGTGAACGGCATATATGGGTGAATTTTCTGGAAGAAACTATCGGAAAGCTCAATAGGATAAGTTCCTGCTGCACCGCTTAACTGAAGTACCATAAATACAAGCAGAATAAAGCTTCCGACTTTTCCGCAAAGAAGATTGAAGAAGTAGAAAAGCATCATGAATGCCATAGATGCTGCACAGGCAACTACTATTGTTTTTCCAAATTCAACAGGTTCAAATCCAAGTACAGCATGAAGCATTAATATCATAATGACTGCCTGAACTGCTGATACAGCAAGAACTTTAATCATATCTATTGCCCAGAAATGAACTGCTGATTTTTTATTTATTCTGCGTTCCCTAAGTTCTTCTTCAGGTGAAAACATTATACAGTATGCCATACAGCCTACCCAAAGACCTACTGACATCATATATGCTGACATTGCCTGACCATTATTTTTAGCATCTGTTAAAATGGTTTCGCTCGCTTCTATCGGAGCTGAAAACATTTGTGAATTTGCTTCTCCTGAATTTACATCATGAATTTCTGCACTGCCATCTGAAAGAGCTGTTTCAAGAGTGTTACAGCCATCATAAAGTTCATCAAGACCATTTGCAAGTTCAAGTGAACCATCATAAAGCTTATCAGCACCATCTGCTATTTTGCCGGCACCGTCTGAAAGTTCACTGCTTCCGTTTTTAAGTTTTTCATTATTTGATACAAGTGTCTGAGTACCTGCATAAAGAGTATTTATTCCATCAGAAAGTGATAAAGCACCGTCATTAAGCTGTGATGCACCGTCTGAAAGCGAAACAATTCCGCTTAAAAGAACCGGATTATTTGATATAAGTGTCTGAGTACCATCATATAAAGTACCAAGACCTGTTTCAAGAGTCTGTGAACCTGAATAAAGCTGACTGCTTCCGTCTGAAATTGCCTCTGCACCACTGATAAGGGCTGCATTGTTTGCAGTAAGCTGTGAAGTACCTTCTGAAAGTTTTTTACTTCCTGCCTGAAGCTGAAGTATACCGCCTGTAAGTTCCGGAACTTTGCCATTAAGCTGTGCGATTCCATTGTAAAGAGTATCGGCACCTGTTAAAAGTGCGTCTGAATTTTTTTCGAGCATATTGACACCTGAATTTAAAGCACTTACACCTTCAGTATAGGCTGTAATTCCTGCAAGCAGTCCATTGTTGCCGTCAATACCTGTCTGTAACTGTGCAATTCCACCGTCAATTGTTGCAACTGCCTGAATAATTCCCATATCATCAGCAGAAGTTCCGTTACGCTCAAGAACAGTCTGTATATTTTCAAGACCGGATACAAGAGTGTTTACAGTCTGTTTTGATGCAGGAAGAAGTATATTTGCATTTTCAGCAATAGTTTCAACACTGCTCTTTAAAGTGCTTATGGAATTTGTAACATTTCCAATGGTTTCATCAAGGTTTGCTGATTCAACTGCCGATGATACATTCTGAATATTACTTCCGATATCCTGAGTGTTTGATGCTATGCTTTGAAGGATAACTGTAATCTGTGAAGCCATTCCCTGCTGTGTTTCAGCCGGAAGTGCTTTGAATGAATCGCTCTGCATAAGAGATTCAAGCGTTGTCTGCAATGTTACAAGGTCTGAACCTATATTCTGAGCATCTGTTCCGATATTAGTAAGAGAAGTATTCATTGCAGTCATAAGTCCTGATATATCCATATCCATTTCAGTATTCTGCAATGTGGTATTAAGTGTCTGAATACCTGTATTAAGAGCATCAAGACCGGCTGTAACCTTATTTATATCAGACATATTTTCATTGCTAAGACTGCTGTCAAGATTTGATGAAAGTACATTAAGACCGCTGAGAAGTGCTGTACTTCCGCCTTTAAGCTGTGCTGTACCGTCTGAAAGCTGTTTGCATCCGTTCACAAGTGCTGAATTATTGCTTTCAAGTTGATTTGCACCGTCTGCTACCTGAGAAACTCCCTGAGTATATGAAACAATTCCTTGACTTAATGCAGATGAGCCGTTTTCAAGCTGATTTGTTCCGTCAGCAAGTGCAGATGAACCTTCAGCAAGGCTATTAATACCATTGTATAACTGTAATGCACCATCATTTACATCTGAAACACCGTCTGTATAAGTTTTAAGTCCCTGATTTAAATCATCAGCACCACTGTTAAGAGTACAAAGTCCCTGTCTGAGTGTCAGTGAACCTGTAAGAAGCTGATTAGTGCCGTTATCGACTGATAAAACTCCATCTGTATAGGATTGAAGTCCGTCTGAAAATGTTCCCAAACCATCTTCAAGAGTCTGAGTGCCGTCTTTAAGTGTGCCTGCACCATCTGCAAGCTGTGATGCACCGTCATTTACCTCTGAAACTCCGTCTGTATAATCTTTTATGCCGTCTGTAAGAGTTAATGAACCCTCCTCAAATGTAATTGTACTGTCAGCTAAAACTTTAAGATTCTCGCTTATAGTATCATTGCCGTCTGAGAGCTTGACAGCACCGTCTTTAAGCTGACCTGCACCATCTGAAGCTTCGTCCATGCCATCTCCTATAGTGCCGAGCTGTTCAAAAACAGTATTTGCATATTCTTCAACGATGCTTTCCTGAATACTTTTCTGTATTTTGGCAAGTGCGGTTTCACTCATTTTTGAAGCGATATAATTTGTTCCGGGATTGACTGCATAGTTAAGAACCATCTTCTGCGGTTCTTCGTCCAGTACTGTTGAAGCGTTGCCGGAAAAATCTTCAGGAATAGTAATTACCATATAGTATGTACCATTTTCAAGACCTTTTAATGCAGTATCTCCATCAACGAAATTGAATGCCATTGAATCGTTTTCTTTTAAATTCTCAATAAGATTTTCTCCTACATTGAGAGTTTTGTCATTGTATTCAACCGGTTTGTCGTTATTTACCACAGCTACAGGCAGGTTTTCAACTTTTCCATAAGGGTCCCACATAGAGCCTAAAAAGAATGAGGTGTATATGGTAGGAATTGTTACTATAGCGATAGTGGCAATAGTTTTAAAATGTCTTTTAAAAAAAGACGGTTTTTTATTCTGGTTGACATCTTTCATAAAAAAATCTCCTTTCTTTCATAAAATTTGTTCAAAAATCTTTTTTTATCTATTAATAGAAAATTGTTGATTTTTAGAACTAATTATATTATACTAATAGTGTGGAATAATTTCAAGCATTAATATATTTAAAATTGTTAATTATTAAATAAGTTATCAAAAAAAGTATCTTATAATACATTTTTTTGCAATTTGTTGATTATTCCTGTTTAAAGATTTTATTGAAATTTTTTCAGAAAGGACTGCATTGATTATGGCAGAATATTGTGATCGCAGGGTAAGAAAAACAGAAGCACTTCTTTTAAAAGGTCTTACCAAACTTATGAAGACAAAAAGTATAAAGGAAATTACGGTCAGGGAACTTGCCGATGAAATTGATATTAACCGTTCTACTTTTTATCTTCATTACAAAGATATTTATGATATGGTTGAAAAAATTGAAAACAATCTTGTTGATAAGATTGTTTTGTCATTGGACGAACTTTCAAAAAGCAGGATTACTCAGAGTACACTTATGGAGTTTTTAAATGATGTTTACAGTATAATTTATTCAAATGCTGATATATGTGCGGTACTTTTAAGTGAAAACGGAGATATAGGATTTAATAAGAAAATCAGAAAGATAATTCATCACAAAGCATACGACATTGTAAAAAATCTTGTAGGCAAAAACTGTACGGAAAATCAGATAAGGGTTGCTACCTGCTATTTTGTTTCAGGAATTACAGGAATTATAGAAGCATGGCTTCAGGATATTTCTCTTGGAACTCCTGAAACCATAGCTCACCTTTCGTGTAATCTTATAAAAAACGGTATAAGTTCTTTTAATGTTTAGAAAACAAACACACTTCCATGATAAAATATCATGGAAGTGTGTTTTATTATAATTGAATCAGCTGTAAAAGCTGTATGCATTTTTATTTCATTCAGAGATTTTATAATATTATTTATATCTTAATATACAAGATGTTCTGCTTATGGCAGAGCAGACCCTATCTTTTCAGTGCTGCAATTTCACGTTCAAGAATGTCATTATAATTTCTGTTTAAATCTACCTGCATTTTTTCACCGTCATATAAAGGAATGCATTTAAGCATATATGAAATAACACTTTTTGTAACGTTGGTAGAACCTGCACATATATATGCAAGCTGTTTTATCAGACATGAAACTATTTCATTATGCACGGAAAGCATTGAAAAATCTTTTATAATTTCAGATACAAGAGTCATTATTTCATTAAGCATAAAGTTATTATCATTAAGGCTGTCTGAAAATTCATCATCATCAAGGCTTTCAAAATAAGCATTGATAACAGTAATGGCAATATCATCAAGCTGAATTTCAGAATCAAGGTCGATATCTGTAAAATAACGTCCGATTATAGAGGCAAGAGCCTTGGAAATATCCTTGTTATATGATTTATTCTCATGACTGCTGTTATAATTTGCAAAACAGCCTATAATATCTGATATAAAATATTTGTATCCGATATTATTATTTTCATCATAAAAGCCAGAACTGTTTTCAGGTTTTGTATTATTCAGTTCACTTCTGCATTTATAAAGTACTCTGATTAAATAAGAGAGTGAAATATATTCTTTTGATGATTTATTAAGGTAAACATTAAATTCATCAGGAAGATTTGATGATGTTGAGATATAATCGCTTGAAACTTTGAGAATACAGCCTTCAGAATTTTTTATAATATAATTTTCAACACCGATATCCGGCACAAACTTTCTGTAATGAGAATTGCTTACAGTGTATACAGACCATATTCTGTTGCTTGTTATAATTTTATCAACCTTTCTTCCAACCAATGCTCTTGCAAAGAAAGTATTCAGTTTGACATCATGCAGTTTGTCATATTCCCTTGCAACATCACTGTAATATTTGTCAAGAACATTTGTTATAAAATATACTATCTGGTCGATATCCTTAAGGTTTGCATTGAGGTCAATATTTCCGCATTTTTTTATAAGTGGTTTATAATAATCGATTATAACAGCGTGAATAATATCATCACACAGTGCAAAATCAGCCTTATCAAGCATTACATTCTTTTCCTTATAGTTTCTCATTACCATTTTTATAGCATTTACTACACCGTTGAATTTTTCATTGCTTATAAGACTTAAGAAATTATAGCTGTCATGTTTTGCTATACTGCAAAGAAGGTTTTGCATATTTTTCCCTGAAATATTCTTAACTATATTCTCCAATTCTTCATATGACATTTCAACTGAACTGCCTCTGACAAGATTTTCAGATTCAGAGAATTCAGGCTGTTCTGATGTTACGACATCTTTTTCTGAATAACTTTCCTTATAAGTTTCGGATTTAACTGTATCAGAAAATTTTGCCGGCTCAGTTTCGGGATTGCTGATTTGCGAAAATTTTGCCGGCTGAGGTTCAGGCTTGCTTATATGTGGAAATATTGCAGGCTGGGGTTCAGATTTTTTTCTGATTTCCTGTGAAGACCTTACATATTTTTCGGAAGAATTTTTTGATGAAACAAGATTTTTCAGATTTTCAAAAACAGGATTTGAGTTTTCAGACATTTCTGTTTCAGATATGTCATCATTAAATCCATCTTCAAATGAAGGCAGTTCAAATGCTGTGGAATACTGATTGCTTACAACGCTTGCCATAGGTTCTTTTATATCATCAGATTTAATACCCTTTTTTAATTTTTTATCGCTGTCAGCCATTGCTGAAAATTCTTTAATAGCTTTAACTATATCTTTATCCATTTCACTAACTCCTTGATATTATCTGCATTACGCTGTTTTTAATTATAGTAAACGTCATGCTCATCGTATTCATAATCATATTCATCGTCCTCGTAATTATATTCAGAATGCATACGCCTTTCCGCATCTTCTCTCATCTGAAAAATCTTGTTAAGTTCTACCTCAGGTCTTTCATAAAAGTCCTTGCCTGTAAAGTAATCATTCAGGCAGTTTTTGCTTTCGTAGAGTGCATATGCATCAGGAAGAACCATTTTGCCGAACGGTTCAAGTTTTAAGTTTACAAGTTTTTTTTTCATATTTCTGTCTATATCATTCAATTCAGCATTCATTGTGATAAATGAAATAATTTCAGAATAATGATAGTTATATTTGCAAAGAAAATCAATCATAAAAGCAGATGTTGTGAGATAAACACAATAGGATTCTTCTGTTTCAAGATGCATATACAGCCAGCGTACATGATTATACATATCATGTAATTTATTCAATGAATTAAAATATTCTTCCTTTTCAAGACTGTTTTTAAAGGTATTTACAAATATACTTACAGTATTAACGATTAATGCTCTTTTATTTGCATTTTCAGGAATATCCCTTATACTATCCAATGACATTGAAAGCATTTTCATCGAATATCTGATATTTTCATCAATAAGTCCGAAAGAACACATACAGTTTATACATTCTGACATGTAGAAATTACAGTCGATAGTATTATTCGGGTCACTTCTTGATGTTAAAAATATCTGTTTGAGAGCTGACATATATTCATTATCAGATGTTCCCGAGGAAGTAAACTTGTTTACAATCTCGATGACTGTAAACTTCAGATGTATTATATCGAAGTCTATATCATATGAAGATGCTTCAGGTCTGCCTGTCTTTGCCTTTGAAAGCAAATCTATAAGCTGTACTGTTCTTGTAATCAACATTTCATAAATAAAGACTGCTTCTCTTTCAGATTTTTTATATAGTTTCTCTAAAAGATATCTGTAAATCTTATTTTCAGACATTATTCTATACCCCTCATCAACGTACTTCCGTTCTGTAAAATACTGATTTATTATATCATGATTTACTGTACTTTGTCAACAGATAAATAAGGACTGCAAAAAATTAAAAAGTTCTGTTCTGTATGGTAAAACAAGGCATCTTACATCAAAATCAATTATGTCAGATGCCTTCATATTTAGCTTAATCTTCGTTTTTTATTTTTTCAATTTCACTGTCAAGAATTTTTGCATAATCGATTTCGGCATCAATACATATTTCATAGATATCATATGCGGGAAGTGCTTCGAGCATATATGAAATCATATCCTTTGTAGTTTCATTTGACGATTTGCAAATATATGAAAGATGTTTTACAAGACAGCTTATTATTGCATTATGCACTGAGAGCAGAGATGTATCCTTTATAATATCTGACATCAGATTAAGAATTTCATCTGAAAGACAGTCATTGTCACTAAGCAGTGAAAGAAAATCCTCATCATCATAAGTATCAATATAAGTGCGGAAAATAGATGTTGTTACATGGTCAAAAGATGGTTTTTTTCTGAAGTTTACATTTGAAACATATCTGCTGATAATATTGAAAAGCGAATCAGGGATAATTATTTCAGATGCAGTATTTTCGTAGGTTGAGCCGGTATTCAGGAAACAGTCTATAATATCCTTGATAAATGACTTGTAATGCGGTTTGTATTCATTGTCTTCTTCAGCATTTTCATTATTGAAATAGCAGTCCATATCATGATGATAAAGAACTTTTACAAGGAATGAAAGTGACTGATATTCAGGAAGCTTATGATTACGGTATATATTAAATGTATCAGGCAGTGCATATTCATGAGTCCAGTTCTGCTCACCATATGCATTGTAGAACCAGAGCGTACGTTTTAGTTTATCCCTTACAACTGCATTTGTAACACCTGTATCAAGCTTGAATGTTTTAAAGTCGGACTTATCAACAGTATAAATATACCAGAGCTGATTGCCTTTGATACATTTTGTAATTTTATGATTTGAATTTGCGGGGGCAAAAAATTTATTGAGAGAGTCTTTTCCGGACTTGTTATATTCTATTACAACTCCTGCATAATGTTCATTAAAGGAAAGTGTAAGAAATGATGTAATTTTTTCAAGTTCCTTGAATTTTTCGCTGAAATCGACTTTTCCATAATGTCTGAAAAATGGTTCATATGATTCGCTGAATATTGCATCAACAAATGAGGCAAAAAATTTAAAGTCAGTATTTTCAATCAGGGATAAATCCTTATCGCTGTTTTTCAGAACTGTTTTAAGCGACTTTATTATATCCCCGAATTCAACACACATAATACTGCCAACAATATTGTAAGGGTCACGATTTGCAATTTCAAGCAAAAGTTTCTGCATATATTTCTTATTTATTTTATTGGATACATCTATGATTTCTTCTTCAGTCATTTCATTTATATTTTTAGTATTTTCAGCAGTTTCATTATTTTTTTCGTGATTTGCAGCCTGATTTACAGTAACCTTATTATTTGTTTTATCGTTCTGACCGGTAATATTTTTCTGCTGTTTATCTGTCGGACTGCCGTTTACTGATGAATTATCAGAATTATTTTTTTCTGAAAATTTGTCATTTCCTGATACATTATTAGTTGGCTTGACGGGATTATTTGGCAAAGTGACTGTTCCGTCACTGTTCATCTGTGAATTTTTCATAATCTTTGGCCTTTCAGGTCTTTTTGTTTTTTCTGAACCGCTGAGTCCGAGAAGAATATTTACTTCCTCAAGGTTATAGTCATTTGGACCTCCTGTACTGACAGGTGATGAAAGCTGATTGTCAATTGTTTCAAAAAGCTTGTTTGCTCTGTTTGAATTATCCTGTGAACTGAACTGGTCATTGATTTTTTCAAACAATTTATCTACTCTGGGCATTAAAAATCCTCCTTAAATATACTTATACTGACATAAATCATTCTGATGACAATCTTTTTTCACGTCTGATTTTTTCAAGTGCTCTGTCAAGTCTTGAAACACTGTCAAATCTTGTATTTGCACGGATTTCATTATCGGCAAATACAGGAACAGATTTCAGCGTATGAGATACAATAGCTTTGGTGGTATTTGTTGAAGCTTCGCACAGATACGCAAGATGCTTTACAAGATTATCGATTATTGAATTGTAAACCGGCAGAAGTGAAATATCTTTTATAGTATCTGATAAAATACCAAGTATTTCTTCAGCAAGGTAGTCGTCATCATTAAGTCTGCTTAAAAATTCCTCATCGCTTATGCAATCAAATAATGTGCCCGCAACAGTTAATGCGGCAGAGTCAAATTCAGGAATTCCGTCAGTTTCAAGACCTGAAAGGAAACGTTTTATAATATTATAAAGTGAATGAGGAATTTTTCTTTCAGGCTGTGAATTATTATCATAAAAACAATTTATCATACTCTTTATAAATGACTTATAACACGGTCTGTATGAATTTTTTCCCTTTTCTTCAGAATCACAGTATGCTTTGTCATTTCTGAAAAGTATTCTGAGCATAAGTGCCAATGCCTGATATTCAGGTGATTTGGAATTATGATACATATTAAATTCATCAGGAAGATGATAACCTGCATTATTTTTGTCATCAGGACTGATATCAATGAAAGCAAGTATGTGCTTTGATTTATCTCTTACGACTGCATTATTTATTCCTGAAGGAAATACAAAATCGGTGAAATTCTTTCTGTCAATTGTATACAATGTCCACATTACACCGTTTACAATCATTTTATCAGATTTAAATTCAGATTTGACAATAAAAGTGTGAAGTTCATTTCTGCCTTCTCTGTTATATATATTTTCTATTTCATTATAATACTTGTCGAATGCACCTGACAGAAAATAAATAAGCTGGTCGATATCCTTGAGATTCGTTTTTATATCAATATTTCCATATTTTTTTATAAGGGGCATATAGTAGTCAATGATTATTGCATGTATAATCTCATCAAAAAGCTCAAAATCCGCACTTTTTAGTACAGATGTACTTTCACCATGATTTTTCATAGCAGTTTTTACAGCATATATTATATCTTCAAATTCCTCACTGCCGATAAAGCTTATAATATTGTATATGTCATGTCTGGCAATTGAGCAAAGAAGTGACTGCATTGTACTGCCTGATATGCCTTTTACTATATTTTCCAGTTCATCATGCGTCATTCCTGAATCAGTTTCTTTTGCAGTCATATTAGTATTTTTGACAGCAGTTTTATCTGAACCTGAAGATTTAATTTTTTCGTTTTCATCTTTTGTTCCTGTTAAAGATGTACGGGTTTTAAGAGGCTGACCGCTGAGAATACTGACTATTTTTTCTTCTTTGCTGAAATCCGATTCGCTGTAAGGAATATCATTTTTTATAATATCCACAAATTCACTCTCCGTTCATATTTTTTAAACAAATCTTCAGGAAATTAAAAAGTTTTAGCATAAAATGCCGCACAGCAAACTGTACGGCATATAATTTCGGAATACATAAAACTGTAAAAATTTCAGTACAATTAATTTTTGTTTCAATCGTCATATCCGTAAACAGATATGACACAAAGCATTATTGCTCTGAATATTGAAAAAATGTTTAATTTAACTATTACATTATATCATAGTTTATATTATTTTGTCAACAATATATTAAAAAAGCAGTTTAAAATTTTTGAAAATCTACAAATAACCGCTGTAAGCACATCGGATTTTTTTATGTACGATTTTTGTTTATATTTTATCAGTATTGCACTCAAAAACTTTAAGAAATAATTTTTTTTTTCAAAATAGTTGACAAAATAAAATAAAAGTAGTAAAATAATATTGAAAATTAATTATTAAGCAATGACGCTTGTTAAAGTATTACATCTGTGTGTAACTGTGCTTGTACATATAGATGCAATATTTTGATAAGCGTCATTTTTTCGCTGATAAAGCAGAAAATTAAATTTTAGGAGTGTAGAGAATGGATAATTTCAGAAATCAGGAAGCATTTCCGAAACAGGGACTTTATGACCCGAGATTTGAACATGATAACTGTGGTATCGGTGCTGTTGTCAATCTCAAAGGCATGAAATCAAGATATGTTATGGAAAGTGCTCTCAGTATCGTTGAAAATCTTGAACACAGAGCCGGTAAAGATGCAGAAGGCAAAACCGGTGATGGTGTTGGTATTCTGACACAGATTTCACATAAATTTTTCCTTAAGGCAGCAAAGGCTGAAGGAATTTTAATCGGTGGCGAAAGAGAATATGGTATAGGAATGTTTTTCTTTCCACAGGACGAGGAAAAACGTCAGCAGGCAATATCAGCTTTTGAGGAAACTCTTGATGAAGAAGGTCTTGAACTTATCTGGTGGCGAGAAGTTCCTACAAATCCCGATGTTCTCGGAACTAAGGCTCTCAGCAGTCTGCCATATATCATGCAGGGATTTATCAGAAAACCTGATGACTGTGAAAAAGGACTTGACTTTGACCGCAGACTTTATATTGCAAGAAAAGTTTTTGAAAAGAAAGATAAAAACACTTATGTATGTTCATGTTCAAGCAGAACCATTGCATATAAAGGTATGTTCCTTGTAAAAGAACTTCGTGCATTTTATCTTGATTTGCAGTCAGGTGACTATGAAACTGCCATCGCAACTGTACATTCAAGATTCAGTACGAATACAAATCCAAGCTGGCAGAAAGCTCACCCTAACAGAATTATCGTTCATAATGGTGAAATTAATACAATTACAGGAAATGCTGACAAAATGCTTGCCCGTCAGCCATATCTTAAATCCGATAAAATCGGTGCTGAGATGGAGAAGATTTTTCCTGTTATCGATAAAGCAGGTTCAGACTCCGCAAGGCTTGACAATGCCCTTGAATATATGCTTATGTGCGGTGTCGAACTTCCGCTTGCTGTTATGGCATGTATTCCTGAACCTTGGAAAAATAATAAATATATGAAACAGGAAAAACGTGACTTCTATCATTACTATGCAACTATGATGGAACCATGGGACGGTCCTGCTTCTATTATATTCTCAGACGGTGACATTATGGGTGCGGTTCTCGACAGAAACGGTCTTAGACCATCACGCTACTGCATTACAAAGGACGGTTTCCTTATTCTCTCATCAGAAGTAGGTGCTGTTGATATTGCTGCCGAAAATGTTCTTAAAAAAGAAAGACTCCACCCTGGAAAAATGCTCCTTGTTGATACCGTAAAGGGTGAACTTATTGAAGATGAGGAACTGAAGGATTATTATGCAAACCGTCACCCATACGGTGAATGGCTTGACAAGAATCTTGTAACACTTCGTTCAATTCCGTCCGCAAACAAGGCTACAACTCACTATTCACACGATGAGCTTGTAAAGCATCAGCGCCTTTTCGGATATTCATATGAAGATATAAAAACCTGTATTCTTCCTCTTGCAACATCAGGTTCAGAGCCTGTTGCTGCTATGGGTTCTGACAGACCGCTTCCTTCATTCTCCGAAAAAGACCCTCCGCTTTTCACATATTTCCGCCAGCTGTTCGCTCAGGTAACTAATCCTCCGATTGACTCAATCAGAGAAGAAGTTGTTACGGATACAGCTGTATATGCAGGCGTTACAGGCAATATCCTTGAGGAAAAACCTGAAAACTGTCATGCACTTCAGATTGAAAATCCAATTCTTACAAATCTTGATATCCTTAAAATCAAGAATTACAATAAAAAAGGCTTTAAGGTTTCAGTTCTCCCAATTACATTCAGAAAGGGAACAAGACTGGAAACAGCTATGAATCAGCTTTTTTCTGCTGCTGACTATGAATACAAGTCAGGTACGAATGTTATTGTGCTGACCGACAGAGGTGTTGATGAACAGACTTATGCAATACCATCACTCCTTGCAGTATCAGGTATGCATAATCATCTAGCATCAAATGGCTGGTCATCAGTTTCAATAATCCATGAAAGTGCTGAACCAAGAAGTATGCATCATTTTG
>CAYRPZ010000045.1:0-3163 GCA_964426275.1 uncultured Ruminococcus sp.
AAAAAGCTGATTTTATAGAAAAACTATTGCATTTTTTGCTGATTGGTATATAATAAATATGAGAATATGTCAAAAATGACATAGCCCGAAAAAATTTTTTTCAATATATAAAAACGAAAGGATATATTAAAAATGAAAATTCTCGTAATCAATGCAGGAAGTTCATCTCTTAAATATCAGCTTATTGATATGGACGATGAATCAGTAATCGCAAAGGGAAACTGTGACAGAATAGGCATAGACGGGCATATTTCACACAAAACAGGTGACGGCAGAAAATATGAGGCTGACTGCGAATTCCCGACACATACCGAAGCATTCCAGAAACTCGTTGAAACTCTTACAACGGGTGACACAGCTGTTATAAAGAGCATGGACGAAATTTCAGCAGTAGGCCACAGAATTGTACAGGGTGCGGAAGTATTCTGTGAAACTTGTCTTGTTACTGATGAAGTAATTGACAAAATTGATTCTCTCTCAGAACTTGCACCTGTTCATAATCACCCTCATGCACTGGCTCTCAGAGCCTGCGAAGCTGTTATACCCGAAGGCGTTCCGCAGGTTGCAGTATTTGATACAGCATTTCATCAGACAATGCCTGAAAAAGCATTCATGTATGGTGTGCCATATGAATGCTATGAAAAATACAGCGTCCGCAAATATGGATTTCATGGTACATCACACAGATATGTTTCAGGTGAGCTTGCAAAGGTAATGGGCAGAAAGCCTGAAGACCTTAAAATAGTTTCATGTCATCTTGGAAACGGTTCATCAATAACAGCTATTGAAGGCGGAAAGTCAATTGATACATCAATGGGCTTCACACCGCTTGATGGTCTTATCATGGGCACAAGGTGCGGAGCAGTTGATGCCTCAGCAGTTACATTTATTCAGTCAAAACTCGGACTCAGTCCTTCCGAAACAAGCGATTATCTCAATAAAAAATCAGGATTTCTTGGTGTATCAGGAATTTCCAGTGATAACAGAGATATTGAAGCTGCCGTTGAAAAAGGCGATAAAAGAGCAGCTCTCACAGCTGAAATGCTCAGATATGAAATAAAGAAGTATATAGGTTCATATGCAGCTGTAATGAATGGTCTTGATGCTGTAATATTCACAGGCGGTATCGGTGAAAATGCATTCTCTGTAAGAGAAGGTGCGTGTGAAAATATGGACTTTTTAGGCATAAAGCTTGATACTGAACTCAATGCATCGGTAAGAGGAACACTCTGTAAGATTTCAGCACCTGATTCAAAGGTTGAAGTATGGGTAATCCCGACAAATGAAGAACTTCTCATTGCCCGTGATACTCTTGCACTTATTTCAAAGTAATCAGATATACTACATATCATGTGCATATAAAAAATAATTATACAAAAGGACGTTTCGTATATTTGAAACGTCCTTTTAATTATTTTGTTATAAACTGTATTCAATAAGCCCTTTTCCTTTTTTTACATCATCTGAGAATTTATTCAGGAATTTATTGTAATTTTCTTTTGAACACTCAAATGACATTGATTCACTTTTATTAATCATTCTTATCTCCATACAGCCGTTTCTTTTATCATACATTACAGTAACGATTCTGTTACAGTTCAAATCAGCAATATCATGTGAAGATTTTTTACTGACAAGCCTTAAAATCAATTAAATATCACCTCTCTGCCGTATCATGATTCTTTTGTAAAGTCAAATATAAGTATCTGCTGTTCTTCCTTAATTGCAATGCAAAGTTCACCGATAAATGTGTGATAACATTCAGCCGTACAGGAAAAACTGTAAATTTCATTGCTGTTTCTGTCATGGAATATAGCTTCTGTTCCATTGTATTCAACAGACTGTATCATATTATAACGAATAACCACAGGTGTATTATACTTTTTGCTGTAAATAATAAGAGTCATTAAAAATTACCTTCCTTATAAAAATTAATTTACTTTCACGGCAATCCACTGCTGATATGCAGAGCCTGTATCTGAAGATACAAAGACATTTCCGTCAGAGGAAGCTGAAGTACCGCCGGAAGTACCGTTTGAATTTCCATATGCAGTCAATGACAGATTAGTATTGTATTGAGGCACTATTCTATATGTATCTGTACCGGTTTTTACAAAAAGCCATCTCTGTGCAACTGTATCTGTCGGATTATATATATCGACATTTGCGCCTGAAACGATATTGCCGTCTGACTTTACAATGTCAAGAGTACGGTTTGTGCCGTCAGAACTGCACATTGACCTTATCATATAACTGTTGTCGGAAAGCAGATTCATTCTGAATTTCTGTTCTGTTGAGCCGTCAGCAGTCCACTGATATACATTGACATCATTAGAATCATTTCCCATATGTACATTAAGCATCTTTCCGCTTCCGGCATTTTTGAAAGTATATACATCTCCGTCAGCAAAAGGAGTTATATATGAAGATTCATTTGCAGAGTCATTTGTTTTTTTAATAATCATGGCGTTCTTGCCCTTAAGATTGTATATATTTCTGAAAGTATCCATATTATATGTTCTTATATATGAATATGCTGATTCGCTTACATAAACTTCATTCTTGCTGTAGTCATAGCCTATAAGCACCATGCAGTGATGACCTTTTTGCCATGTTATATATCTTCCGTCAGAAGTATACCATGAATCACCTGTTGTCGGAGTAATGAGATTATTGGTTGAAATAAGTATCACAGGAGTTCCGCCGGCAACATAATAAAAAAGATTGTCAAGGGAAGTACCTGAAATATCTGCTGTTGTATAATCCGTACAGCCTATGTCATCAAAATAATTCTGTACAGTTTTTCTCATGCAAGGTATATAACAGCCATATGAATTGCTTTTTCTTGACGGGTCGCCGGCAAAAGTTGTGATATAGTCAGGGCCTGTCTTTTTACCGTTCACATAAGTAAAATCCTGTCTTGGCATATATGTAAGAGCCATTTTTTCCTTTGTTACATTAAACCCGTACCAACGGAGTGCGATTGTAAGACCTGTTGCCTCACAGCCCGTAGGAAGTCCTGACTGCACTATCGGTGTAACGCCGTTTATATAAGCATTTTTCGGGAGGACTTTATCAGTGGACGGAGGCGTTGCAGTTTCAGAAGGCTGAGAAGTTTCAGGAGATTCTGTTGCAGCAGGAGGCTGAGAAGTTTCGGGAGATT
>CAYRPZ010000045.1:3263-12845 GCA_964426275.1 uncultured Ruminococcus sp.
TGAGAAGTTTCAGGAGATTCTGTTGCAGCAGGAGGCTGAGAAGTTTCGGGAGATTGCGTTGCAGCAGGAGGCTGAGAAGTTGCCGGAGATTCCGTTTCAGCAGGAGTCTGTGATGATGAAATTACAGTTACAATCCACTGCTGATTTGCTGAATTTTCATATTCACATACAAATACATTTCCTGCTGATGTTGATTCAGTGCCGTATGCAGTACCGTTTGCATTGCCATACGATGTAAGTGCAAGAGATTTATTATATTTTGGAACAATTTTATATGTATTGTCTGAAATCCGAACGAAAAGCCACTGCTGAGCGATTGCATCTGTGGGATTATATATATCAACATTTCCGCCTGAAATGATATTGCCGTTTGACTTTACAATATCAAGAGTACGGTTTGTACCGTCGGAACTGCTCATGCTTCTTATCATATAGCTGTTATCTGAAAGCAGGTTCATTTTAAAAGTCTGTTCTGTTGAACCGTCAGCAGTCCACTGGTATACATTCACATCATTTGCATCGTTTCCCATATGCACATTAAGCATCTTTCCGCTTCCGACATTTTTAAAAGTGCATATATCACCGTCAGCAAAAGGAACTGAATATTTATCCTCATCAGCAGGTTGCAAAGCAGTTATTGCCGGTGGCAATTCCGATGTTTCGTCAGGAGGAGCTGTGGTTACTTCAGGGATTGCTCTGATTTTTTGATTTTTTAATCTTACAATATCGAATATGTCAATATACCCGTCATTGTTACAGTCATATCCTGAACTGCCGTTTCCTAAAATGAAGCTCTTCTGGTCAGAAATTTTCACAGAAAGTTCTTCAGCATTTACAGTTTTAAAGCATGACATAACACTTAAAATACATACTGAAATTACAGCTAATCTTTTTTTCATAAAAAATTTTCTTTTCCTTTCTTTCTCTATCATATTTATATAAATATACATCGGCATAAAACTTGTATTTTCAAGCAAAATATTGTATAATATTATTAAAAATAAATTCGGATATTAAAATTTTTAATACAGGAGGATTTTTATGAAAAAGTACAAAATCACCGCATTGGCATTATCTGCTGTAACATGGATATCATTGTCATACATTACTGTAAATGCAGATGACAACTTTATTTCTGAAAATATTATACATCTGAAAAATGCTGTTGCCAATAATGGTGAAACCGGCTTATCCGATGATTTTAACAATAACGGCACTGCTGATATATATGACCTGTGCCTTATGAAGCATTCTTTTATTTCATCAGCTGAATCAGAAAACGATGAAATCATTCGTAAAGATTATCCGGCAACAGCTGAAAATGTCAAGCTGACAGGAAGAACTCTCAGGAAAGATGATATAACATGGCTGGTTCAGAGTGGTTCGGCGACAGAATTTATTATAACAGGAACATCAGCAGAAATTACTGTTGCAGGTGACAGCTGTATTTATTCAGATGAAAAATACCGTCCCCGCTATGCAGTTTATGTTGACGGTGAACTTGTTGCGGATTCTGTTATGAGTGAGCCGGAGGAAAATATTACATTATTTGAAGGCGAAACAACAAGGACTGCTGAAGTAAAGGTTATACATCTTTCAGAAGCCATGAACGGAGCTGTCGGAGTCAAGAATATTTCTGTAAATTCAAAATCTTCAAAAGCTGTAAAGCCATGTGCTGAAAAAGATTTGAAAATTGAATTCATAGGCGATTCAATAACTTGTGCATATGGAGTTGAGGGAGAGTCGGCATATGAAAATTTCAGAACATCTACAGAAAACTTTACAAAATCATATGCTTATCTTACTGCTCAGAAACTTAATGCTGACTACAGTGCTGTATGCTACAGCGGACATGGCATAATTTCGGGATATACTGACAATGATGAAAAAAACACCGACAGTCTTTTGACTGATTGCTACAGCCTTACAGGCAAACTTGATGACTATGCATATGAATGGGATTTTGAAAACGATAAAAATGATGTTGTTGTAATAAATCTCGGAACTAATGATTCAAGCTATGTAAGCAAGGATATCGAATCACGTTCAGATGAATTTATAAAGGGATATAAGGATTTCATTGCACTTGTCCGTGAAAAAAATCCTGATGCATACATAATCTGTACTATGGGAACTATGGGCGGTGATGAAACATATGAACTTGAGGAAAAGGCAGTAAATGAATATACTGAAAGCACAGGCGACAGCAGAATAATGATTTATCACAGCACTATGCAGAATATTCAGGAGGGCTGTGGTTCTGACTGGCATCCATCAGAAAAAACACAGCAGGCAAGTGCATATGTTCTTGCCGATAAAATCTGTCAGGCTCTGGGCATGGAATCAGACCAGATTGGACTTGATGTCGCTTCCGAAGGCACATATGATGTCAGTATAAATTCAGAACTTGGAGGAAATGCAGCCTCTTATGTAGGATATGATAAATCATTCTGGATTAACACTGTTACAGGCGGTGAAAAACCTGAAACAATCGAAGCATATGTATCAGGAATAGAACTTAAAAAAGGCGGAAAATACCATCTTGAATTTGACTGCTATTCAAGCATTGAGAAAAATGATGTTCCGGTTATTGTAAGAGGAAGCAATTCGGAAGAATACTTCAGCGACTCTGTAAATATGGAAACCGATAAAAAGCATTATTCAGCAGAATTCACTGTATCGGCTGATGATGAAAATTCTGCAATAGTATTCCAGCTTGGCGGTCAGGATTCCTATAATGTTACAATTTCAAATATAAAGCTTACAAAAACCGGCTGATTATGGCTTAATCAGCTGCAACATTTCATGAAAGGAGCATAATACAAATGAGATTTCTGCATATAAGTGACCTGCACCTTGGAAGAAAATTTTATGGAATATCATTTCTTCCGTATCAGAAAATACTACTCGGAAAAATACTTGGCTTTATAAATGACAATAATATTGATTCATTAATTATTGCAGGAGATATATATGACAAGCCTGTCCCTGTAATTGAAGCTGTAACTCTTTTTGATTTATTTCTTGAAAAGCTTGCAGATAAAAACATATCTGTATTTATAATAAGCGGAAATCACGACTCTCCCGAAAGGCTTCAGTTCGCAAGCAGTTTCATGAAAAAAAGAAATATATACATATCATGCATTTTAGACAGCAGTATTCGGAAAGTTACTTTAAAAGATGATTATGGAAATATAAATATATATATGCTCCCGTTTTTTAAATGTCAGACAGCAAATTCAGTTATACCTGAAGGTAATTTTTCTGACTTGTCATCTGCGGTAAAGGAAATTCTGCACGGACTTCCCGCTGAAAAAGATGAAAGAAATATTTTAATTTACCATGGATTTGTAATATCTGGCAGCACATTGCCTGAAACATCTGATTCAGAACTCGGGGGAGTACAGCTTGTTGATGCAGACTTATTCAGCGGTTTTGATTATGTTGCTCTCGGACATATTCATAAACCGCAATGGATAAAAAAAGATAAAATACGTTACAGCGGTTCGCTTATGAAATATTCCTTCTCTGAATTTAATCAGAAAAAATCCATCACAGTAATTGAATTAAAGGAAAAAGGAATCTGCAATTCCTATGTTGTTCCGCTTGAATGTGATTGCGATATCAGAATTTTAAAAGGTTCATTTGATGAAATAATTAAAAACGCAGAATATTCTGAGGATTTGATAAGGGCAGAGCTTACAGATGACGAAAAAATTCCGTTTGCAATTGAGGAACTGCGCAGATATTACCCCAATATCCTTGAACTTGTATATTTAAGCGAATGCAGAAGCATTATCCCTGAAAATACTCAAGCCCGCAATATCGGAAATATATCCCTTATGGAAATGCTCCGGTCATTTTACAAGGATATTTACAGCTATGATTTGCAGGAATACAATGAGGAATATCAGACTATTGAAAATATTTGCAGAAAGGCAGAAAATCAAATATGAAACCTATTGAACTTACACTTTCAGCATTCGGAGCATTTGCGGATACATATACAGTTTCATTTGAAAAATTCGGAGAAAATCCGGTATTTCTTATCACAGGCGATACAGGTGCAGGCAAAACAACATTGTTTGATGCAATATGCTTTGCACTCTATGGAAAGGCAAGCGGAAATATAAGAAATACACAGCATTTCAGAAGCCAGTATGCCAAAGCCGATAAAAAAACATATGTCACTCTTTTATTTTCATGCAGTAAAAAAATATATAAAGTCACAAGATATCCTGCCTATAAATATACAAAAAAAGACGGTTCAGACGGTGAACGGAAAGCCGATGCGGAATTATGGGGAATATCTGAATCGGGAGATTATGTTATATCAGCAGGATATAAAGATGTTACCGCTGAAATAAAAAATTTAACAGGCATGGACGAAAATCAGTTCCGCCAGATTATAATGATAGCTCAGGGAGAATTTCAGAAATTTCTCTTTTCAAATTCATCGGACAAAGAGAAAATTCTCAGGAATTTATTCAATACAGGAAACTGTGAAGTCATACAGTCTGAAATTAAAGCATATCTTGAAAACTTAAAATCCGAATATAATAATGTTGATTTGCAGATAAAATATGCACTTGGTCAGATATCACCTGATAATGAACAGGAAAAATCAATATATCTTTCACGCTTTGAACAGGACGGCTCAGCAGTTTCAGATGAATTATGCAGTATGCTTGAAAAATCTATGAATAAATGTCTTGCCGGAATGCCAAAGATGAAAAAAGATTACAAGACCCTTATGCAGAATGCCGACAATCTTGTAAAGGATATTCACAACGGCAGAAAACATAATACCATACTTAATGAACTCAATCGTTTGAAATGCAGTCTTAAAGCAAGTGAAGAAAATCTGAAAAATTCAGCTCTAAAATTAAAAGATGCTCAGATTAATTACAGAAAAACCGAGGAATTAAAAAAAGAATCTGCAATCATTTCGCATTCCATGAATGAATATTTCAGCCTCTCGGAGTTGCAAAGCGAAATACATAATCTGAATATGAAATCTGATGAGAAAAGTAAGGAACTTGAAAACAAAAAATCCGAACTGGAAAATAATGAAAAATCAAGAGATGATATATCCGGATATCTGAACCATAATTCAGCAGATTCATCACAGCTTTCTGAAATTATTTCATCTTCCGAAAAAAATAAAAACAAGCTTGAAAATATCAAAATTCTTATAAAATATCTTTCAGACTGCAAAACTGCACTTGAAAATATCAATATATGCCGGAATGAATACAAACAGATTTCGGAAAATTATTTTATATATATAAAACCTGAATATGATGACATTGAAAGGCGATTCTTTTTAAGCACCGCATCAGAACTCGCATCAAAGCTTGAAGAAAATATGCCCTGTCCCGTGTGCGGTTCATTGTCACACCCTTCTCCTGCCGAAATAACCTCCGAAAATGTTTCAAGGGAGGATTTCCAAAAGGCAAGAAAAAAAGCTGAAGAATACTCTGCCGGACTTGAAAGAAAAAAAGCTGAAATTCAGAAATACACCGAACATTATGAGTATATAAGACAACAGGCAGATGATTTCACAAAAGCAAATAATATGTCCAATAAAACAAATATCACTGAACTCAATCATATGTATATAAGTTTAAACCGTGAAAATGAAAATCTCAAACAGCTTATTGTAAAAATTAAAAAATCTGCCGAACAGGAAAATGCCTGCAAAGAAAAACTGAAAAAATATAATGAAACTATCCCCGTTTTAAGAAATGAATACGAAAAGCTCATGTCGTATTTAAACAATATAAAACAGAATATTGCTGTAAAAAATGCAGAATATAAAAAAATAAAATCGCATCTTTCATATGAAAGCAGAGAACTTGCTGAAATAAGGCTTAATGAACTCGAACAACGTATAAATACATATCAGAAACAGTATGACAATGCAAATGAGGAAATGAACAATGCTTTGATAAAAACTGAAAACCTTAAAAGCTTAATTGCCGAAACTGAAAAGCAGACTGACGGAAAATCTTTTTTTGATACTGAAAGTGCAGAAAAAAATCTTGAGCAAACAAGGGAACAATGTGAGGAACTTTCAGAAAAAATTACAGCAGAAAAATATCAGTGCGAAAGATATTCCGATACAATAAAATCTGTCAGAAAAAATTTTTCTCTTTTAAAAAATTATAAAAGTCAGATTATAAAATATGAAAAACTTTCTCTTATGGCAAACGGCTCATATAAAGGATATGACAAAATTTCATTTGAACGCTACGTTCAGGCATACTATTTCAACAGAATTATTGATTTTGCAAATCAGAAATTATTTATGCTGTCAAACGGAAGATATAAACTCCTGCGCAGAAAAGATGAATTAAAACATAATATATCCGCAGGTCTTAACCTTGATGTAACTGATTTTTATACAGGCACTGTCCGCAATGCTGAAACTCTTTCAGGCGGTGAAATATTCCTTGCATCGCTTTCGCTCGCCCTCGGACTTTCAGATACAATGCAGAACCAAAGCGGTGGCATAAAGCTTGAAGCAATGTTTATTGATGAAGGATTTGGCTCTCTTGACTCATCGGCACTTGACAATGCGGTCAAACTTCTTGAACAGCTTTCTGACAACAACAGAATGATTGGCATTATATCCCATGTGCCTGAACTTTCAGAACGTTTCGACAATCAGATTAAAATTAAAAAAAGCAATGCGGGAAGCAGTATCTCCTTAATACCTAATTAAAAGTTATTCTTATTAAGCATTATGTGAATCTGAAGATAATTTACCGGTGTTAATTTCTTTAATGAGAAGAACAGTCATTATAATAAGCAGTACTGAGGGAACATATGAACCCTGACAGCTGTGAATTCTGCTTGTATATTCAGCTGAAACACTGACACATATATTAAGATTTTCAATTGCCGATTTGCATAATACCCATGAAATCACTGATGACAACAGCCTTGAAAAAAGAAATTTTCCTATATTGAGTTTTCCTCCTGACATTGATATTAACTGTACAAGAACACATACTCCTCCGAATGAAAGAAGTGAGGCTATAAGAGGGATATCGGCATAATTATCAGGGGGGAATGATGATACCATGCTTATTTCAAGAAATGTCTGTACAGATGAATATACAGTCTGATAATCCATACTGAAAATACTGCATATCATAGTTGAAATATATTTTAAAATTCCTGATTTGCCGAGGACAGCGGAAAATACGGAAAACCCCATTATCATACAGCATATTGAAAGCATTGAACGTGCAGAGCTTTCAACAGCTGAAACAAGAGTATCGGCAGAAAATGAGATTTTATATGTATTGTCAGAAAGACTATGCGGAATTTTTTTCCCTGTACGCATTATAAGAGCAGTTATTATATTTGCAGTTGTTATACTTAAAAAAAGTACAATTCCTGTCCGGGTGTCATTGTAAAGTCTGCGGCAAACAGTTCCCATTATGAATGCAGGCCCGCTTGAAAAACAGAAGCAGGACATATATTCAGCAGTCTGCCTGTCGGTTTTTCCGTTTTCAAGAAGACTGTATATCATCTTTATACCAGCAGGATATCCTGCAAAACAGCTTATAAGAAATACAGGAAACATTTCATACGGCAGTCTGAAGACATATTCTGAAATAATTCTGAAAGGACGGCTGAGAATTTTATGAATACCGGACTTTGCAATAAAATCCGAAACAATCATAAAGCCATACATTGACGGAATTATAATTTTAAGACAGCTGTCAGCGGATAAAGCGACCGCATCTGAAACAGCATCCGAATAAATTATACAGGCTGACAGAAACAGTACAGTCGTGGCAGACAAAAATATATTTCTGAATTTTATCATTCAATCACCTCATAAAAATATATGCGGAAATTCAGTCGGACTTTATATTTTTTCAAAAAAACTCTTGACAAAATTTTTATTCGGTGATATAATATAGGAGTTGAAAAGAAATTGTCTGGGTGTGGCGCAGATGGTAGCGCGCTACCTTGGGGTGGTAGAGGCCGTGGGTTCAAGTCCCGTCACTCAGACCAGCATAAATTAACGTAAATAGGACGTTTGAAGAAATTCAGGCGTTCTATTTTTTTGCCCTGAAACAGAAGATAGTGCGCCATTAGTGCGCCATTGACACAAAAAGGGGCTAAAAGCAGCTGCAAACAGCAGCGGTTATATTAAAGAAAACGGAGCAGCCGGGCTTAATATTCAAGCCTTACTGCTCCTTAAATTTTATCCGGTTTTCTTTTTTGAATCAGTGTCATTTCGCTTATGCCTTGTGCTTAGTATAATATCGCCCATACAGTCGGCAATTCTGCTTTCGGCTTCTGCCATAACATGAGCGTACATATTCTGGGTTGTACTTGGCTTTGCGTGTCCCAGATGTCCGCTTATACTTACCGTGTCCATTCCTGCAAAGTACAGAAGGCTTGCCATTGTGTGTCTGAAGGCGTGGGGGTTTATGTGCTTTAAGCCGTAACGCTCAGAAAATTTATTGCAATATCCCGTGACGCTGTCCGGGTGAATGACCGTTCCGCACTCCTTGCCGTTGTCCTTCACAAAAAGAAAGTTGCTGTCATTCCAGAGAGAACCGCAGGCCGCTTTCAGGGGCAGATAATATTCCTCCCGGTACTGTTTCAGCAGCTCCATTGTCTGAACCGGCAGCTTTATCCAGCGCACGGAGCTTTCGGTCTTTGGCTTGTCAATGTAAATGCCTGTGTCTGCTTCATAGTAAACGCACTTTTCAATGTAAATTCTGTTAAAATCAAAATCCACGTTGTCCCATGTAAGCCCCAGAACCTCGCCCCTTCTGCCGCCGGTAACCAGCAGCAGGTGAATCAGTGTTTTCCATTTCAGCGGTTCGCACTCTGCCGCCTGCAAAATCCGGTTTACCTCCTCTTGCTGGAAATAGTTTGCTTTCTGCTTGTCCGCCTTGGGGGGCTTTGCCTTTGAAGCCGGGTTGTAGGGGATTATCATTTCGCATTCCGCCTGATGAAGCACCAGATGAATTAAAACATGGTGTTCCCGGACTGTTTTGGGGGAAAGCGGACGGTTGTCCTGCTCCAAATCAAATAGAGTATCTGTTTTCACATTCAAAGCCGCTGCCATTTTTTCCGCACTTGCTAAAGCTATTTTTTCGCCTTTCAAAGCCTTTCTGTATGTGGAGCAGGAAAGCCCGGCAGCCTCTTTTACAAACCTTTCACGGCTTGTAAATCCTCTGGCAGCTATTAACTCATGAAGCTTGCTTTGGTCTTTGAGTATTGCCTTGACAGCGTTTTTCCGCAGTCCCTCAGCCGCAAGCTGTTCGTAAAGCCGGTTTAAATGCTGCGGTCTGAGGTCGGAAAGCTTAATGTGACCGATACCCTGATTTACACGTTTCAGCAGCTCTCTGTATCTGACAACAGTGTGATGTCTCAGTTCGCCGCTTTTTTCCTTCAAATCAATAACATATTCCGCATACTCGCCGAACTTCTGCCTGCCGTCACCGGAAAGCCCATGGCTGCACTGCTGCTCAAACATAACCGCCTGTCGGTTCAGCTCCTTTTCAATCTGCTTTGGGGTCATACCGGGGGTGGGCTTATAGGTCA
>CAYRPZ010000046.1:0-12810 GCA_964426275.1 uncultured Ruminococcus sp.
CTGATGCTTTTTTCCTGATATTTTTTCAGCTAAATACTTGTAACTTAATAAATAAAATGCTATAATAATTATGTTTAATGTCAGAACAACAAAAAAGAGAGGGGCAAAATATGAAAAACTTTTTCCAGAATATCTGGACAAAACGTGCTGTATCAATATTCAGTCTTGCATATGGTGTGCTTCTGGCACTGCTTGCTTATATGTCGGTTTTTTATAATATCCAGATTGAAAACAGCACATCTTTTATTGTAATGTCTTCAGTGCTTTCAGTAATTTTTCTTGTTATCATGATTTATACAAGAAAACAATTTATTACAAGGTTTGTAAGCGTTGCGGCAATACCATTATTTCTTCCGATACTGCTGTTTTACTTCGGTGAATGGCTTCTGATTATACCACTTGCAGTGGTTATACTCATAATGTTTTTTGTGTCGGGTGCGGGAGAAGCTACGAAAACAATTCTTGGCACACTTTTTCTTCTGCTTTATGTAATTGGTACCGTTGCATATTTCCTTTTCACAACTTTTATGAATTCACAGACACAGAATACAATATGTCAGGTCGTTGAGTCAGATTCAAAGCTCTACAGAAGCTATGTTGTCGATACAATAGACAGTTCAACAGGCGGTACAAAAATTTATGTTGAGCCAAATAACCTTGACAAGAATTTTAAATATATAAGATTTATTGCCAAAGGCTATAAAAAACTTGTTTACAGTGACAGAAATCATTATACCATAAAAATGGAATGGGATACAGAAAAACGTGAAAATCTTTCCAGTATCGACAATGATGTAAAAATGAATATGAGCTATGATATAATACAGCTCTTGAACGAACAAGGCATTTTAAACTGGAATGATGAACAGCTTGCAATGATTAAAAAAATACTTTCGGATTCTGAAAATATTATAAGCTATAATGAGGACTGCGGACTTGTATTCAATATGGAACTTAGTGCAACAACGGCTGATATTCTCAATCTGAAAAAAGATGTAATAAAGCATACTGAACAGGTGGAACAGGTTACGGTAAAAAATACCTGTTACTATGAACTCGGTCTCAGTAAAATGCAGCGTCAGATTTTCGGTATGCCTGATGAAGGTGACTGTACTCTTGATACCGAACAGATTGACCACCTTGTAAGTGTTGCGGTAATGCTTATAGGCAGAGATGAATGCGATGAGATAATTGAAAGAATGAATAATGGTGCTACGGCAACTTATTATGATGAATGTGATAAATATCCTGAAGGTGCAATTGAATTTGATTTCGGTGATATAACTGCTGAAGAAGGTGAAAGCCTCGGACTTGAAGTTGATTCAGTAGAAACAACTCAGATGGTTGATAAGGTAACAGAGGAGGAAATTATATATTACCCTGTAACTCTTTCAGATGAAGTTTTAACATCAATGGGCATGACTGATGAAGGCGATGTTCTTTACATAACTGCATATGATGATAATGAAAATATAGTTAAAAATTCAAACGGTGAAAAACTTGACAGAATGCTTTATTTCAGATATGATGAAGCAGTTATGAACAGATGGTTTTCAATTGACAAAAGGACTTTTGAAATTAACTGATTTTATCTGAAACGGGGATAGCTGACTGTAATCAGAGAAAGCCTCCGCCTCTTTATGTGGGGGCGAATATCACATATTGTAAGAACTTTATTATTCGGAGTAATTCTGATAAAATGATTGACAATTATACTGTTTTTGATATATAATAGATATATGTTATCAGATTTTTAATGTTTGATTATGGACGCAGTTGATTTTTAATCTTATCTTATCAGAATGTAAAGTTTGATTATATGAAACAGTGTGAATTGTAAGGCTATTGCATCACGCTGATGTAATTTATAGTCATTCATTCGGACAGTAACACGAACAGCCTTCGTCCCAATCCGGACGAGGGCTTTTTTAATAAAAAATTTATTAATTTGGAGGATTTTTACTTATGATGACCAAACAGGAACAGCAGATGCTGGCACGTACAAAACTTGTCTGCAATACACCTCACTTTGTTTCACATACTTATTTCAGCAATCAGGATACAAAAGAAACAGGTGTTGATATTCTTTTTGCAGTAAATTCACCCCACAGTGGACTTTTAACCTGTACAACCCTCGGACTTCTCAATTATGATATCAGATTTAAAAATGGTGAAAAGGATATAAGAATTGAACTTGTTGGTGTTTCATCGGTTGATCCTAAAAATGAAAAAGATGCTGATATTATTGCAAGAATTTTAAGTACTGCCGCTTTTGGTATAATGGAAAAACATATTCCCTGTGGTTTTGGAACTGTTTTCCCACAGATACTTACGGGATATCTCCCTAACTCAGATATGAAACATCTGCTTTTTATTTCACCTCCTTCATTTTGGAAAGAACAGTTCGGTACAATTGAGCTGGAAGACTTTACTCTTACATGGCTTTATGCAGTGCCGATTTCTGATGCCGAATGGGGATATCTCAGAAAAAAAGGTGCTTCAAATATTGTTGAGGGTGTAAAGGCGCTCCTTAAACTTATGAGTGAAAATAAAGCTGATATGTTTAACCTTAACAGAAAATCAGTTGAAATACCGGCTGATGATTCAGACGAGAAAGTTTCAGAATAAATTAAAGTTTATATAATTTCAGAAAAAATATCCGATTTTATTATACGGATACTTATATAAAGATTTTTTTATCAAGGAGATTTTTTAAAATGGAATGGCGTGGATTGAATGAACTGAGAGAAATGTACCTCTCTTTCTTTGAAAGCAAAAATCATACAAGAATGGCAAGTGCTTCACTTGTTCCTCAAGGTGATAACAGCCTTCTGCTTATAAATTCAGGTATGGCACCGCTGAAAAAATTCTTTTTAGGTCAGGCTGTGCCTCCTAACAAGAGAGTCACTACCTGTCAGAAATGTATCAGAACTCCTGATATTGAGCGTGTCGGAAAAACTGCAAGACATGGCACTTATTTTGAAATGCTCGGAAATTTTTCATTTGGCGATTATTTTAAAAGAGAAGCTATTCAGTGGGCATGGGAATTTTTTACTGAGAAAATCGGTATGCCGGTTGACAAGCTCCATGTTTCAGTTTATCAGGACGATGATGAGTCTTATGATATATGGACTAAGGAAATAGGTGTTGCTCCTGACCATATGGTAAGGCTCGGAAAGGAAGATAATTTCTGGGAACATGGTTCAGGTCCGTGCGGTCCTTGTTCTGAGATTTATTTCGACAGAGGAGAGGATAAGGGCTGTGGTTCTCCTGACTGTAAAGTAGGCTGTGAATGTGACAGGTTCGTCGAAGTATGGAACCTTGTTTTCAGTCAGTTCAACAGCGATGGAAACGGTCATTACGCTGAAATGGAACATAAGAATATTGATACGGGTATGGGAATTGAACGCCTTGCCTGTGTAATTCAGGGTGTTGACAATCTCTTTGAAGTTGATACAGTTCAAAATATAATGAAACATATCTGTGAAATTGCAGGCACTGAATATAAAAAAGATGAAAAAACTGATGTTTCACTTCGTGTAATAACTGACCATATAAGAAGTACTGTATTCATGGTCGGTGATGGTGTTATGCCATCAAATGCAGGCAGAGGATATGTTCTCCGCAGACTTTTAAGACGTGCGGCACGTCACGGCAGATTAATCGGAATTAATGAACCTTTCCTCTTTAAAGTATGTGATACTGTTATAAATGAAAATAAAAATGCTTATCCCGAACTTGAGGAAAAGAGAAACTATATAAAGAAAATTATATCAGTTGAAGAAGAAAACTTTGCCAAAACTGTTGATAAGGGCATGGAACTCCTTTCAAGCCTTACTGATAAGCTTTCAGCTGAGGGCAGAACAATTCTTTCCGGCGATGACGCATTCAAGCTTAATGATACTTACGGATTTCCAATTGATTTGACAGTCGAAATTCTTCAGGAAAAAGGTATGAGTGTTGATATGCCAAGATTTGAGGAATGTGTGAATATTCAGAAAGAAACTGCAAGAACTGACCATAATGCAAAAGCAGGTTCATCATGGGCTGACAATAGTATAAAAGTTAATGCTCCTGCAACTGTTTTCAAAGGCTATACAAGCTATGAGGAAGATAATGTTGAAATTCAGGCGATATTCAAAGATGGTGCTGAAGTTGAAAATATTGCTGAAGGTGATGATGCTGTAATAGTTCTTCAGAGAACTCCTTTTTATGCTGAAAGCGGTGGTCAGGTCGGAGATACAGGATTTATATCCATCGGTGAAAGTAAAGCTTTTGTATTTGATACTAAAAAATCTGACGGTCATTTTCTCCATTTCGTAACTGTCGAACAGGGAAGCATATCAAAAGGTGATAAGGTTTCCGCAAAGATAGATTTAAAGAGAAGAAAAGCAATTATGAGAAATCATACATCTGCACATCTGCTTCAGGCTGCGCTCCGTGAAGTTCTCGGTGATCACGTTCATCAGGCTGGACAGCTTGTAAATGCTGATAGATGCCGTTTCGATTTCTCGCATTTCAGTGCCATGACTGCTGAAGAAATTCAGAAAGTTGAAAATATTGTAAATGAGAAAATTCTTGATGACCGTATTGTAGATATGAAGGAAATGCCGATTGATGAGGCAAGAAAACTTGGTGCAATGGCTCTTTTCGGTGAAAAATACGGTGATGTTGTAAGAGTTGTTACAATACCCGATTATAATGGTGATGAAAAGGCATTTTCTATTGAGTTCTGCGGAGGTACTCATGTTTTTAACACTTCTGAAATAGGACTCTTTAAAATTGTATCAGAAAGTTCAGTTGCTTCAGGTGTAAGACGTATTGAAGCTGTTACAGGCTCAGGAGTTCTTGATTACGCTGATGAGTATAAGAATATAGTTATGAAATCAGCTCATGTTCTTAAACTTGCAAATCCTATGGAAGTTGCATCAAAATGTGAAGCTATGAGTGCAGAAATCAAAAATCTTGAAAAACAGATTGAAAAACTTAATCAGCAGATTGCAGATTCAAAAACAGGCGATATGTTTGAAAATGCTGTTGAAGTAGGCGGTCTTAAAGTTGTAAGCGGTATGTTTAAAAATACAAAGCCCGATGTTCTTCGTCAGATGGGCGACAAGGCAAAGGATAAATATACAGATATAGTTGCTGTATTTGCGGGTGAAATTGATGGAAAAGGTTCAATCTGCTGTGTATGCGGCAAAGATGCTGTTGCAAAGAAAGTTCTTGCCGGCAAGGTTGTTCAGAAAGTTGCAGCCCTTACGGGCGGTAAAGGCGGTGGCAGACCTGACAGTGCAATGGCAGGTGCAGGCGATATAAATAAGATTGATTCGGCACTTTCACAGCTCGCTGATATTGTTAAGGAATTTCTCGCATAAGATAGGAGGATAAAAATGGATTGTCTTTTCTGTAAGATAATTGCAGGTGAAATACCAAGCAAAAAGATTTATGAAGATGAACAGGTGTATGTATTTGAGGATATCGCTCCGATTGCTCCTGTACATTATCTTCTCATTCCCAAAACTCATATTTCCGGTGCATCAGAAATAACAGCCGAAAATTCTGCTGTTGTTGCCCATATATTTGAAGTTATTGCAAAAATTGCAGATGAAAAAGGTATTTCAGATGGTTTCAGAGTTATAACAAACTGCGGTGATGATGCAGGTCAGTCGGTAAAGCATTTGCATTTTCACCTTATAGCAGGAAGAAAGCTTGGCTGGAGTGCTGAATCAGCAGGCTGATATAAAAAGGGGATAAAAATGGCAGAAACTTATAAGATTAATATAGCAGGACTTACAAGGGAACTTCCCTTGTGCCCTGTAAATGATAAGCTTGATATCGGTGCATTTGTAATGTTTTCAGATGTGGAAATAACAGTGAAGTCAGCTGAAGAACTTCTGAAAAAAACAGGCGATTTTGATATAATTATCACAGCTGAAAGCAAGGGCATTCCGCTTGCCTATGAAATGGCAAGACAGAGTGGAAAAGATTATGTTGTTGCAAGAAAATCTTTAAAGCTCTATATGACAAATCCGGTTTCAGTAAATGTAAAATCAATTACAACTGAGGCTGTTCAGACACTTTATCTCGGTGAGGAAAAAGCTGAAATGCTCAGAGGTAAAAAAGTTCTTATTGCTGATGATGTAATCAGTACAGGTGAATCTCTTAAAGCAGTTGAGGAACTTGTAAATAAGGCAGGCGGTATTGTATGCGGTAAATGTGCGGTACTTGCTGAAGGTGATGCCTGTGAAAGAGATGATATAATATTTATTCAGAAGCTTCCGCTTTTCTTTAAATAATGACGGAATTGATGTAATTTAAATTTTTTATCTGAATATACAGGAGTTGATATTGGTGAAGCGAAAATTAGTTTATGTGGGTATTCCACTTTTGTTCGGACTGCTTTTCGCTTCATTTTCCGATATCAGCAATGATTATATTGCAGCACCATGTATGATAATTTCAGCATTGTTCCTCAAATATCCTGCAAAAATGAAAAACGCTGAAATATTTGTATGTATAGCTTCATTTTCATTCGGATTTTTTCTTTACCGTGCCGACGAAAATCTTATATATAAAAAATCACTTGAATATGTCGGTCAGACGGTTTCATTCAGCGGTAAAATACAGCAGGTTTCAGATTATACGGCAGATATGTCATCGTATATTCTCAAGGGAAAAATAAATGGTGTTCAGAATGTTAAAATTCTTTATTATGGAAACAGTGAAGAATGTCGATATGGTGATGAAATTAAACTTGTATGCACCTTGAAAGAATTTGAAAATACATATAATTTCAATACTGCGGATTATTATAAATCGTCTGGTATATTTATGCAGACTGATAATATTGTTTCTGTTGAAATAATAAAATCCGACTGTTTTAGTTTGGTAAACGTAATATATGATTACAGAAACTATATTTACAGTCGTATAATGTCATACATGCCGTATACAGAAGGCAATCTTTTCTGCGGTATGCTTTTCGGTTCAAAGATTGCTGATATTGACGACAATACAAAAACTGCTCTTTATAATCTTGGAATAGGTCATGTATTTGCAGTATCAGGGTTTCATCTTATGGCTATGGCATCATTTGTAAATATACTCTCGAAAAAACTGCGTTCAGGACGTATTTTTTCATTTGTGCTTGTGACTGTTTCGACAGTGGTATTTGTGATATGTTCGGGATTTTCTATATCTGCTTTAAGGGCAGGAATAATGATATTAATATCATTTAGTGCAGGAATTTTTGCAAGAAAAAGTGACAGCCTTAATTCCCTGAGTATTGCAGTAATTCTGATATGCTTTTTTAATCCCTTTTCAGTGAGAAATCCATCATTTCTTTTATCAGTGTCGGGATTTTATGGTATAGGTGTTTTTGCACCATATATGACTGAAAATATGAAGTCAGATACAAAATTGCAGAAAATTTTTAAGTATTTTGTATCAATGATATGTATGTCACTTATTGTTATACCCATTTCATCATTGTTTTTTAATGAAACATCAGCAATATCCGCATTTGCAAATATTGTTTTTATGCCATTTATCTCTGCAATGCTTTTAATGGGAATGATAATTTTTATAACAGGAGGAGTCCCATTTATTGCATATCCTTTGCTTAAAATTTCATCAGTTCTATGCAGAATTATAATTTCAGCATCTGAATTTACAGCATCGCTGAAATTCAAAACAATTCCTCTTGGATATGATTTTATAAAAATTATCATGTTTGTTTCAGTTGTTCTGATAATCGTTACATATGCAGTTTTCAGAAAGCGTTCATATATTGCATTATCAGTTATGATGTCACTTTCAGTTATTTCAGGAAGCATTTTTATTTATCAGCGTATATCTGAAAATATCCTTGATATAACTGTATTTGGCAAAAATTCTTCAGATATGCTTATTATCAGACATAGAAATTCCGCTGATGTTATTGATATATCCGGAAAGAGAAAAAATGCACGATATGTTCAGACATACATTCAAAGATATGGCATAGAAAATATTACAAGTCTTTCGGTATTCAAAAATCAGTACAGAAGTATGGCTGAATATGATAAAAGACTGAAATGGTATAATGTTGAAAGTGTATATTTTCCATATGGCACATATATACTTGAAAATTCCTGTATATGTGGCTGTGAGCCACTGTATTCAGGTTCTGAGGGGATAAAAATACAGTATCCTGATTTTTTGATTTATGCAGATGCAGAAAAATCAGAGATTTATATAAGATACGGTGAATTTTTTATAGTGTGCGGTGAAAATATAAAGGTTTATAAAAATCAGAATGAAATTCTTCAAGGTGAAATAAATAATTATATTTCACTTAAAACAGATGGAATTTCAAAAACTGAATTTATGGGGTGATTTTTATGGCTTCTGTAAAATATGAAGATGCTGTAAAGCGTATAAAATCAGGGGATTTCGGAGGAATTTACTATTTTTATGGCAGAGATATAATGTCAGTTGAATTTCTGGCAAAATTGCTTATAAAAAAAATTACTGCCGGTGGCGGTGAGGAAAGTTATCAGAAATTTACAGGTGATAATTTTAATTTAAGTGAATTTGCGGATTATGCGGAAATGTTTCCGATGACAGCAGAATATAACCTTATAGCTATTAATGACCTTAATGCTGAGAATATGTCTGCTGATGAACTGAAACAGCTTATTGAAACACTTGAATATATTCCGTCTACATCAGTTGTGCTTTTCTATATAACCGGATTTGATGTAAACAAAGGAAAGAAATTCCCAACTCCGAAAAATAAAAAGCTGATTGATTTTGTATCAAAAAACGGTGTTCTATGCAATATGGAACTGAAAACTGTTTCTGAACTGGCATCATCAGTTATTAAAGCTGTCGGACAACAGGGCTGTTCTGTAAGCAGGACAAATGCTGAGGAAATTGCAAGGCTTTGCCTTTGTAATTCAATGATGATAAAAAATGAAGTGGATAAGCTTTGCAGTTATTCGGCTGGAAATGAGATAACTGCTGACATGATTGCGAATCTTGTTCCAAGACAGCTTGACGCTACAGTTTTTAATCTTGCAAAGGCTGTTGCTTCATTTAATACAAAAAAAGCACTTATGCTTCTTGATGAGATTTTTCTTCAGCAGAATGAAGCAATTGCTGTACTTGGTGCAGTTTCAGGTACTTTTATCGATTTTTACAGGGCTAAAACCGCTGTACTTTGCGGTAAAACTGAAAATGATGTCATAAATGATTTTTCATATAAAGGAAAGGAATTTGCAGTCAGAAATGCTTTTCGTGACTGTAGGAAAGTATCGCTGAAACATCTTGAAAAATGTCTTTGCATTTTAAAGGATACTGATAAAAAACTGAAGTCATTTTCGGGCAATGAAAGACTTGCTGTTGAGCAGGCTGTTGTAAAAATGAGTATCAGGGAAATATGAGAGGTATGATATTTTGATTAAACTGAAACAGGCTGTTGTTGTTGAAGGAAAATATGATAAAATCAAGCTTTCATCAATTATTGATGCAGTAATAATTGAAACCAATGGCTACAGGATTTTTAAGGACAGGGAAAAGCTTGAGCTTATAAGATACTATGCCATGAAAACCGGAATTATTATTATGACTGATTCCGACAGTGCAGGCTTTAAAATCAGAAATTTTATCAAAGGAGCAGTAACAGAGGGGAATATAATTAATGTGTATATCCCCGATATATTCGGCAAGGAAAAAAGAAAAGAAAAACCTTCATGTGAAGGTAAAATAGGTGTTGAGGGAATGAATAAGGTTATAATATTCCGTTCTCTTGAGCAGGCAGGTGTTATGAACTGTGAAGAAACTGAAAGCTGTGATAAAATAAGTAAGACTGACCTTTTTGAACTCGGTCTTTCAGGTAGGATGAACAGTTCCGAAATGCGGAGAACACTCCTCAAAAAACTGGAGTTGCCTCAGCTTCTATCTGCATCTTCAATGCTCGATGTGCTTAATACCATGATGAATAAAGCGGAACTTGAAGAGCTTATGATGACAATTGATAAGGATTGTGAAAGGGGATAATATATGGTTTTTTCAAGTCTTACATTTATGTATGTATTCCTGCCGGTAGTTCTTGTTGTGTATTTTCTTTCGCCTATGAAAGTCAAAAACTGGATTTTACTTGTATCAGGTCTTATTTTCTATGCATGGGGTGAGCCGAAGTATATAATGATTATGATTATTTCATCGTTTGTCGATTACTTCGCAGGAATAATTATGGATATTCATGATAAGAATCCAAGAATAAGAAAGCTTGCCCTTATAATTTCAATGATTGTTGATCTCGGATTTCTTTTTATATTCAAATACAGCGGATTCTTTATAGACAATTTTAATAATATTTTCGGTACGAGTATAAAAAATCCTGATTTGACGCTTCCTATAGGTATATCATTTTATACATTCCAAAGTATGTCATATACAATTGATATGTATTGGAGAAAAATAAAAGTTCAGAGGAATTTTGTGAACTTCCTTTCATATGTTTCACTGTTCCCTCAGCTTGTCGCAGGACCTATCGTAAGATATGAAGATGTTCAGAATGAAATTGAAAAAAGAAATGTAAATATAAATCTTGTAGGTGAAGGTGTTACAATATTTATAAAAGGTCTAACAAAGAAAATTCTGCTTGCAAATAATATTGGTTCACTATGGACATCTGTAAAGGCCCTTGACTATGATTCAATATCAGTGACTACTGCATGGCTTGGAATACTCGCCTTTACGTTTCAGATATACTTCGATTTTTCAGGTTATTCCGATATGGCTGTAGGTCTTGGAAAAATGCTTGGTTTCAACTTCCCGCAAAACTTTGACCACCCTTATATGTCAAAAAGTATTTCGGAATTCTGGAGAAGATGGCATATTACTCTCGGTGCATGGTTCAGAGAATATATATATATCCCTCTTGGAGGTAATAGAAAAGGTAAATTCAGAACTCTTGTAAATACTATGATTGTATGGTCTACAACTGGTTTCTGGCATGGCGCAAGCTGGAATTTCATATTCTGGGGAGCATATTTCGGAGTATTAATAATTATTGAGCGTATCGGATTCGGTAAGGTTTTGGATAAAAAGTTCAATCCCGTATTAAGTACGGCATATACATTTATATTGGTTGTCATAGGCTGGGTATTCTTTGATATTGACGGTTTCGGAAATGCCCTCAGTTATCTTAAAGCTATGTTCGGCGCAGGCGGTTCATTTATTGATTCATATGCAAAATATCAGCTCGGCTCTTATTTTATAATGTTTGTTTTTTGTATAATTGCATCAACTGACCTTACTTCAGAAACAATGAACTATATCAAGAAAAATCCAAAAATGGAAAAAATACGTTCAGCATTGTCACCGGTGGTTTTGGCTGTTCTTATGCTTGTAAGTACTGCATATCTTGTTGATGCCACATATAATCCGTTCTTATATTTCAGATTTTAAAGGAGGAATAATTTGTGAAAAAGAAAAAATCATCTGAAAAGCGCATTTCAGCTATTGTTTTTCTGGCAATACTTATTGTACTTCCTCTTGCAACCCTGTTTTCTGAAAAAGAATACTTCTCATCAACTGAAAACAGAAATCTTGCTAAATTTCCAAAATTTACTTTTCAGACAATAAAAAACAAGTCTTTTATGGACGGTTTTGAAACATATATTTCAGACCATTTTATAGGCAGACTCAACTGGATTGAAACAAAAGTCGGAATAGAGCTTGCTATAGGAAAAAAAGAACTTAACGGAATTTATATAACTGATGAAAGACTTATTGAAAAGTTGCCATCTCCTGATTATACGGAAATTGATAAATCAATAGATGCTATAAACCAGTTTCAGGAAAATAACAGCGATGTGCCTATATATATGCTGCTTGCTCCTACATCGGCAGGAATTTATGCCGATTCACTGCCTAAAAATGCACCTCAGGAAGACCAGAAAGAATTTATTGACTATGTTTATAATAATCTCAATGAGAATATAACTACAATTGATTTATATAATATTCTGTATAATACCAGAGATGAATATATATATTACAGAAATGACCATCACTGGACAAGCCTTGGTGCTTACTATGCTTATAATGCAACTATACAAAAACTCGGTTTCTCTCCTATTGTATATGACAAGTATGATATACAGCATGCAAGTGATGATTTTAAAGGAACATTCTACTCTACATCTCTCTATGATAAGATAAAAGCTGATACAATAGATATATATTACCGCAAAGATGAAGGCTCAAATGTTACAAGTTATATTGTAAATGACGGAAGCAAGGAAACTGAATATGACAGTATTTATTTTATGGAGTATCTTGATGAAAAGGATAAGTATTCAACATATCTTGGACCTAATCAGCCTCTTGTAACAATTAAAACAGATGTTCACAATGATAAAAAACTGCTTGTTATCAAGGATTCGTATGCCCATTGCTTTGCTCCGTTTCTTACACAGCACTACAGCGAAATAACACTTATAGATTTGCGTTATATAAATCCGTCAGCAAAGGATATTGTTGATATTTCTGATTACAGTCAGGTGCTTATACTTTATAATGCATCAACTTTTTCAACCGATGAAAATGTAAAACAGCTTTCATTTATGTTTAAAGATAACTGATAAAATAAGATTTTTCAGAAAGTTTTTAAGTATGGAGATTAAATTAACTATGCAGTAAAGAATTTATATAATCAAGGAAAAATAATATTTTTTCAGATGTTTTAAAAAAATTTTAAAAAGAGTGTTGACAAAGGGCAAAAGGTATGATATAATGATAAAGCTGTCGGAGATAAGA
>CAYRPZ010000047.1:0-12404 GCA_964426275.1 uncultured Ruminococcus sp.
TTGATTATTATACTCCAAAAATATCAGAATGTCAATAGTTTTTTTTAAAATTTTAAAAAAATTTTTTTATTCCGCAGAAAAGACATAATAAAATGTCCTTTCTGCGGAATTCTAATATTATTTGTCAGATTTTTCTTCTTTGATTTCTTCAGTCTTTTCTGTATCTGCGTCCGCTGTTTCAGTTTTTGATTCGTCATTTTCTTCTGATGTTTCACTGCTGGTATTTTCCGGCTTATCGTCTGTTTCTTCATCATCACCGCAGGTACAGTCACCGCACTGGCAGGTATAATCCACAAATTCTTCTTCATCATCGTCAAAATATTCATCATTGAAACCGTCACAGTCACACTCTGTGTATTTTATCTTTTTTCTTTTTCTTTCAGATGAGTTCTTTGCCGCAACAACTGCTACCGTGGCAGCTGAAACTGCAACCAATGCACCAAGCATACATAATAAAGTATTTTTCATAATTTAAAACTCCTTTTCCGCAGAATTATTTTTTTATTTTATGTCATATATATGGTTATATGCATAAACATTAATGCCTGTAAAATTTATATTCCTATTATATCATACTGCTGATAATTTTTCAACAGTTTTACAGATTTTTTGTAAGAAACATGGCAATTGACAATGCTGTCACAGGTGCGGTTTCACATCTTAAAATACGTTTTCCGAGCCATACGGGAATAATTCCCTCTGATTTGGCATATTCTGCTTCTTCTTCATCAAATCCGCCCTCGCTTCCGACAAGTATGGAAATTTTTTTTGCATTTTGAATTCCTGTTTCAGAAAATCTTACACCGCCGTTTTCATAGAGCATTACCGCACAGTCATCATTTTTCATCTGCTTTACAGCCTCACTGAACGGCATTACAGGCGATATTACCGGAATAATTCCTCTGCCTGACTGTTTTGATGCCTCAAGGGCTATTTTTTCAAGCCTCGGAAGTTTTCTTGCAAAATCCTTTGAAGATGGTCTTGAAATGCATCTTCTTGTCATTACAGGCACAATTTCTGATGCTCCCAGTTCAACTGCTTTCTGAATTATAAATTCCAGCTTGTCAGATTTTGGGACAGCCTGATAAAGAGTAATATTTACAGTCGGCTCTGACTGACACCTTTCAGCTGACAGAATTTCAAGCATTACTGTATCCTCTGTAAATTCAGACACTGCACATCTGTAATCAGTTCCCTGACAGGTTACAGTCAGTTCCTCACCGATTTTCATACGCAGTGAACGTCCGATATGTCTTGCATTATCACCTGTAACCCTTATTGTCTTGTCATTTTCAGATACAGGCAGGAAAAATCTCGGCATTTTTTATACTCCTTTTATATGTCATATTTTTTCGGATTTCTGATATTTATATTTTACCATATAAGAGTATAAAAATCAAGGAACTATGAATTTCCCTTTAATTCGGCAGAAAAAATTTCTCCGGTTCTGTCAATTCCGTCAACAACGCATTTCCCGTTGTCTGTCAGTTCCTTAAGTGCTGTCAGTATGCTTTTATTGTATGCGTTTCCCTTTTCGGAACGTATCTTTATAATTCCATAGAGTTCATCACAGTCTGTATTCTCTATAAATTTGCAGGCATCTGCATTATACATTACAGTACATGACGGAGAAATTTTATTTTCTTTCAGTATTTCTTCAAGCAGAGACATACTGTTTTCTGATGAAGATATTATAAATTCCATATGACCTGTAAAAAAATGCTTGTCCTGTTCAAGTTCTGCATTTTCCACAGCCTCAAAAAAATCCTTTCCTTTTCCGTTATACGTTTTGTCGTCTTCAAAAACTTTAACTGCAACAGATACAGTATTATCCCTGTTTTCAGACACTGCTGCCGCCTGAACGAATGCTCTTTCCCTTACTTCCTTTTCTGAACTGCACCCTGTTAAAATAAATATACAGCAGATTATCAATAAAATATTAACTGCTTTTTTCAGCAATTTCATCACTTCCTATCATAAAAAACGGCAGTATAATATATACAAGTGCTGATGATATAATCCATATCCATTTTCCGAAATCACCTGTATTGCTGAAAACTGCCGATATTAAAAGCATTAGCACCGTTACGGCGGTTTCATTGTATTTCAGTTCCGGAAATACAAGCTTTATGAGCATTGATGATATTATTATAAATGCTGTTATCGCAACTGCACCCAGCATGGTGAAAAGTATTATATATATTCCGTCTGCTCTCTGTACCGAAAAGGGCTGTGAATATGCTCCGACCGTAAAAAACGGGTATTTTGACTTTGATGAAATGCTTCCGAGGACTGCTGTTCCTGTAAATGATACAAATTCAGCAATTATCAGCTTTATTCCTAAAAATCCATATGCACATTTTGCACGGCTTTTCTCAAACATACTGAATACTATAAATATTACTGCAAGCTCACTTCCGAAAAACAAATCGGAAAATCCGCCCGAAAACATTTCAGATGTTTTTTTCCATTCAAAATTAGTCATATCCATCTTTGAATATGAACCTGCAAGAAGAACTGCGAGTGATATTATAAAGAGTGACAGTATTATTACTGAACCTCTTGATACTGCCTTTAGTCCAAGCATTGCTGAATAGAGGCATACTCCTGCTATCAGTATTACTGCAAAAAGTCTGCTGTTTATCGGAAAGTCAAGTGTTTTTGCTGTGCTGTAAAATCTGGAAAATGTAAATCCCCCGTAAAGCAGAAAATATACTGTATATATTATCAGCATATATTTAGGCAGTATTTCTATGCTGAAATTTTTTCTGTTGTAAAGATATATAACAGGAAGCAAAAGCAATGCCTGTATTATTACCGATATTAGTATTCCTGCCATATATTCCGATGAATATGATGCTGTACTGCTCATAAGTCCAAATGAACTTATCATCATAAACAATGCAAATGCCTGCCCGCTGCTGATTTTATTCATATGTGCAAACCCTACTTTCTGTTAAGCTTTTCTACTGTAAATCCGCCATTCTGCATTTTTCTGAATCCTGTCCTTGTTATAATATCTCTCATCGCACCTGATGTGAACGGTGAAACAGGTGCTGTATAAGGAAATCCGTAGTCCTCTGTTGCACATGCATTGAAAAGAACTATTACTGCCATAAGGCTTATACCGTAAAGTCCCCATAATCCTCCGGATATCAGAAAAAGAAATCTTAAAACAGTTACCGGCTGGTTGAGGTCGGGAACTACAAATCCGCTTGTAACTGCAAGTGCAACTATTGTAAGCATTGGTGTGCTTATAAATCCCGAATTTACTGCCGCATCTCCTATTATAAGCCCTCCGACTATGCTTACTGCTCCGCCTACAACTTTGGGAAGCCTTAATCCTGCCTCCCTTATTATTTCATACATTATAAGTACGCTGAACGTTTCGGCTATAAGTGAAAAAGGTGCATTCTTTTCAGCTTCGGCAAGTATCATAAGCAGTGTCTTATTTAAAAGTGCAGGGTGATGCACTGCTATTGCCACATAAAGTGCAGGTGCAATCACTGATATAATAAATGCCGTGTATTTAATCCATCTTATAAATGTAGCATAATACGGCTTACAGTTATAATCATCTATTGTCTGAAAACTTTCTGTGAATAATTTCGGTATTACTATTGCAAACGGTGTGCCGTCTATAAAAAGTCCCACTCTGCCCTCAATCAGCTTTGAACATAATACGTCAGGTCGTTCTGTCGTTCCCGTGGAGTCAAATATTCTTGCCCCCGGTCGCTGCAGAAACGGCTGTATATATCCGCTTGAAAGTATTGATTCAAGACTCGTCTGCTTCAGCGATTTCTTTATATCCCTTATCAGTTTTTCAGGCACTCTGTCACGCATATAGCAAAGACACATATCCGTATGGCTTTTAGTCCCCATTACAAAGAGTTCAAGCTTTAAGAATGGGGATTTTATACGTCTTCTCACAAGTGACATATTAGTCCTTACAACTTCAACAAATCCTTCATGAGAACCTGTTACATTCTGTTCTCCTGACGGCTCGTTAATACTTCTCACATTGTATCCCTGCACTCCGAATGCCAGTGCCTCGCTCATTCCGTCTATAATCACTACTGCAAAGCCTGAATTCATCGTTCTGAAAAGCTGGGCATAATTATCTACCTTTACCCTGTCCGCTGACATAAGCATTTTTTCATACATATGGTCATAAATCTGCTGTCCGTCTGCCTTGCCTATATCAATGTTTGTAAGCGGAATCAATACAAGCTCGGTTATTGTTGATGTTGAAAACATTCCTTCACAGCAGAGAAGTGCTGTTTTTACCCCGCTTGCATAAATTTCATTTACAAGCAGGTCGGAAGTATTGTCACATATCTCTCTTATTCTTTCAAGGTTGTATTTAAGGTCAGGTATGATTTTTTCATTTTCAAATGCTATGCTGTCGTCCATTGGATTTGCCATAATATAAAATTCCCCTTTCATCGTTTGCTATAAACAGCCATGATATTATTATGGACCATATATTGATTTATAATACTGAATATTAAAAAAATAAAATGGCATAATGTTTTTATAAAGGCTTTTTTTTCATACGGAGGATATTTTTTATGACAATTATTTTTATAAGAACAGTTATTCTCTATATAGCTGTAATCCTTTCTGTAAGGCTTATGGGAAAGCGTCAGATAGGAGAATTGCAGCCTACTGAACTTGTTATTACCATACTTATTTCAAATATTGCGACAATTACTCTTGAAGATACAGGAATACCTCTCTTGTGGGGAATTATGCCTATTTTCCTGCTTGTTTCACTTGAAATAATAATGTCATGGATTACCCTTAAAAACAGACGTATAAGACAGCTTGTTTCCGGAAGTCCGCAGATTATTATAAGAGATGGCATTATTGACCAGAAACAACTGAAAGAATTACGCTTTTCAATTGATGACGTTATGGAGTCACTAAGGGCAAGCAATATTTTTGATATATCAGATGTGCAGTTTGCCATTGTTGAAACTACAGGCAAAATTTCTGTTTACAGCAAATTCTCTGCAAGAAATGTTACCAATGCTGACCTGAATATAAACGGCAAATCAGAAAATCCTCCGTATATAATTATAAATGACGGCGTTTTTCTCGGAAAGGCATTTAATATTCTCGGACTGGAAAAATCATGGCTTGACAGTATACTGAATGAAAAAAATCTTGAAATAAAGGATATATTCCTTATGACATCAGATAAGAACGGAAGATACAATCTTATTGAAAAGGAGATATCAAAATGACAAGAATTAAATCCGCTTTTGTCATTCTTGTTCTTATAATGATTTTATGTGTTTTTTCGTCTTTTAAAATAAATGCTGAAATGAAAAAGTTTATTGATATGACAGAGAATATTGAATATCAGCTTGAGAATGACAATACTGAAAATGCTGTGAAACTGGCTGAAGATATGGCTTGTGAATGGGAGAAAACTTTTAAAATGTTAAATCCCCTTATAAGATATGATGTGCTTACCTGCATTCATAGTGCGGTTATAAGGCTCAAGCCCCTCATTGAAAATGACAGTGATGAAATCCTTGCCGAAACAGCAGATATTAAATCTTCCCTTGATAAAATACGGGAAAATGAAATTCCGAAAATCTTTTAAGAATATAAAAAGCTGAAATGACTTTTGCATCATTTCAGCTTTTATAAATTATTTATTTTCTTTTAATATAAGCGTTGTTGCTCCGTTATTCATTCCGAATACTTTTCTTTCAATTCTTGGGTGTTTAAGCTCTTTCCTTACATATTTCTGCAATGCCTGACCGTTTATATATCCATGAACAATTTCTATTTCCTTTATATTTTTAGGGCAGGTCTTTAAAAGATTCTGTATTTCACGCTTTGCCTGTATTACCGGCATTCCGTGAAGGTCTGCCTTAATCGTGAACAAATCAATTTTTTCTGTATACATATTTTTATTTTCACTTCCCTTATCATCTTCAGGTTTGTTATTTAATCTGATGATATGTACATTACACCTGCTTCATTACTGACAGTACTTCATTTATTATAACAGCAGGCTTTTCATTCCTTGCAAGCTTTACACTTATGTATGATTTCGCAAGATTATTGAACATTACTCTGCCTTTGTATTTTCCTGAAAGTGCCGATATACATTCAATTGACGGATTTGCTGTATAGAAAAGCAGTGAACCGTTTCTCTGTGATACTTCCGTTATTCCAAGATTTGATGCCGTATTTCTGAGAACTGCTATATCTATAAGACCTGTTACTGCTCTCGGTGGTTCTCCGTATCTGTCAATAAGCTCTGCTATAATATCAGATTTGTCATTTTCATCTGATACCATTGCTATTTTCCTGTACATATCAATCCTCTGTGACGGACTTTCAATATATTTTTCAGGAATATATGCATCAATCTGTATATCAACCACACAGTCATCTGCTTTTTTCGGCAGTTCTTCCCCCTTTTCCTCTGCTATTGCTTCGGAAAGAAGTTTTAAATACATATCATATCCGACTGCTTCCATATGCCCGTGCTGTTTCGCACTCAATATACTTCCCGCACCTCTTATTTCAAGGTCACGCATTGCTATGCGGAATCCGCTTCCGAACTGTGTGAACTGCTTTATTGCCTCAAGTCTTTTTGATGCGACTTCGCTTATAATCTTTCCTCGTCTGAATGTGAAATATGCATATGCTCTGCGGTTTGAACGTCCCACACGCCCTCTCAGCTGATAAAGCTGTGAAAGCCCAAAACAATCCGCATTTTCTATTATAAGCGTGTTCACATTCGGAACATCAACTCCGGTTTCGATAATTGTCGTGCATACAAGTACATCTGCTTCCCCGTCAACAATCTTTCTCCATGTTTCAGACATTGTTTCCTCACTCATCTGACCATGTGCATATACTATTCTTGCATAAGGCATAAGCTGCTGCAATTTTCCTGCACATTCCGCTATGGTTTCAATTCTGTTATGGATATAATAGACCTGACCGCCTCTTTTAAGCTCTTTTGATATTGCCTGAACTATTACCGCTGTGTTATGCTCTGTGACGTATGTCTGTACAGGATATCTGTCCTGCGGGGGTTCTTCAATTACTGACATATCCCTCATGCCGCTCATTGCCATGTTAAGCGTTCTCGGAATAGGCGTTGCTGAAAGTGTAAGCATATCTATTCCTGCAAATGTCTGCTTGAATTTTTCCTTATGTGCTACTCCGAATCTTTGTTCCTCATCTATTACTGCAAGCCCCAAATCCTTGAAATGTACATCTTTCTGTACAAGCCTGTGTGTGCCTATGATTATATCAATTTCTCCGCTTTTCAGCTTTTTCAGAATTTCCGCCTGCTGTTTCTGATTTCTGAATCTTGAAAGCAGTTCAATTGTTACAGGAAATTTTTCAAAGCGTCTTGATGCGGTCTGATAGTGCTGCCATGCAAGTACAGTTGTCGGCACAAGCAATGCACATTGTTTTCCGTTTGTTACCGCCTTGAACATTGCACGGAATGCGACTTCTGTTTTCCCGAATCCAACATCTCCGCAAAGCAGTCTGTCCATAGGTCTTGTGCGTTCCATATCCTCCTTTATTTCAGCTATGCAGTTAAGCTGGTCATCTGTTTCGGTATACGGAAATCTTTTTTCAAATTCATACTGCATATCATCGTCAGGTGCATATTTGAATCCCTGTGCTTTTTCACGCTTTGCATAAAGTTCAATGAGTTCTCCTGCCATATCCTTGACAGATTTTTTTACATTGTTCTTTGTTTTCTGCCAGTCATTTGATGAGAGCTTGTTAAGCTTTACTGACGAGTCATCACGGGGCCCTATATATTTTGATATCATGTCAAGCTGTGTCACAGGAATATTAAGCTTATCCTTTCCTGCATACTGTATTGATATGTAATCCTTTGTTATTCCCTCAAGTTCAATTTTCCTTATGCCTATAAATCGTCCTATCCCATGGAGTGAATGGACTATAAGGTCACCTTCAGCAATATCTGCAAGACTTCTTATCTCCTCACCCTTTTTATGCTTTTTGCTTTTCCTCATCGTATTTACAGAACGGTTCTGTGCTATAAGTGCGGATTTTATTTCAGGATATTCATATCCTGCCGAAAGACTTCCGTGCATAAGCAGTACACGGCCGGCAATTCTCTCATTGACCTGACCGTATATATCACATGGAATATCTTTTTCACGCAAATCCTGTGATATAATCGGAATTGTCTTTTCACTTCCTGCAAGCAGTACTGTTTTATATCCGTTTTTGCAGTAATCCGAGAGCTGTTCTGTCAGATTACGCATTTCACCGCCCCATGTTTCATTCTGAATCGCATTTATATGTACAGTCCCTGCAAATCTGATACTTTCTGTTCCCTGAGCAAAATGACTGAGATAAATACACGGATATTCACTGCATAAGCCTGTAAGATTTTCAGCTTCATAAATATATCCGAAAAGTTCATTTATCATTATATTTTCTTCAAGCATTAACTGAATATCTTCATGGTGCTGTGCTGATATTCCTTCTGCACGCACGGCAACTGAATTGTATTCGCATATAAATATATTTCCGTCAATGTAATCCGCAACAGATGGATTTCCGCTGTATATAAGCCTTATATACTTATCTGCATTTTCAAGTTCAAGTCCGTTTTTCAGTTTATGAATATCGTCTGAAAGTCGTTTCAAAAATTCTTTCGGTGCTTTATCCTTTATATTCCTTTCAAATTCTGACAGCTTGTCCGCAAGTTCACAGTTATTGTAAAGAGTTTCCTTTGCAGGGCATATCATAACCGATGCAATTTCATTATCTCTCCTCTGGGTTTCAGCGTCAAAATATGATATTGTGTCAATTTCATCGTCCCACAATTCGATTCTTACAGGCTTATGCTCATTGACAGGGTATATGTCTATTATTGAACCTCTTACAGAAAACTGTGATGCTCCTTCGGTTTTCTCCGATTTTGCATACCCGTATTCAGTCAGTTTGACACAGAGTTCATTTATATCGACAGTCTGTCCTTTTTCAATTGTTACTGTTGAATTTTTCAGAGTTTCAGCAGGAATTGTTTCCTGCATCAATGCTTCCACGCTTGAGGCAATTATTCTGCATGAACCGTTCATCACTGCTGAAAGTGCTGAAATCCGTATATGCTCGTACTCTCTTGATACTCCCTCGGTATCCGCTGTTATGAATTCCCTTGATGGAAACATATATGCAGTATGTTCTCCGGACATTGCATTTATATCATCACACAGCTTTTTTGCCGTTGATTCGTCATCTGTCACTATAAGAGATGTTTTTCCGCTTTCAAGTGCAAGTATAAGCTGTGCTTTGTGTATCGGTGACAATCCGGTTGCCATAATCGGCGACAGACCTGCTTCCAGATATTTTTTTATTTCTCTGTATTCCGAAAGTTCAGAAAAAGTCTGCTTGAAAACATTCATAAATTATTTGATTCTCCTTTCTTTTTAATATGTATGAAATTCAGGAATTGTAAAGATTCATTGCTTTGTCGGTTTTTCCGTCAACCATTAGTTCAATACAGTGACAGGCATTTTGGCAGGACTGCTTCATAAGCGGTATTTCATCTTTTTTGAATGATGAAAGCACCCAGTCTGCAAGATTATAGTCTGGGTGCGGTTTCTTTCCAACCCCAAGCTTTATGCGTGGAAATTCATCGCTTCCCGAAAGATATATTATGCTCTTTATACCATTATGTCCTCCGTCAGAGCCTTTTCTTCTTATTCTCAGCTTTGACGGTTCAAGTGATATGTCATCATATATGACTATTACATTTTCAGGCGGTATTTTGTAAAATCTCATTGCCTCTGTCACAGCCTCTCCGCTGTTGTTCATAAATGTTGACGGTTTCATTAAAAGACAGTTTTTCCCGCTTATTTCAACAGTTGTGCATAATGATTTGAATTTTATTTTCTTTATGTCTGTTTTGTATTTTTCAGCTAATGTATCTATTGCCATAAATCCTGCATTATGGCGGGTATTTTCATATTTTGTTCCGGGATTTCCAAGTCCTGCTATTATAAATACCGGTGAACCCATTGCCTGTTCAGGCTTTGAAATAGCCTTTAATTTATCAAATATATCCATTTTTTTACTCCTGAAATAATTTTATTTAATGACTTTATGCATACAGACTTTCCCCGATTTTTTATAATCAGGGAAAGTCTGGCTTTATATTTTATCAAATATCCGATTTTTATTTTTTATTTATATACATTTTTACTGAACTGAATATTATCATTATAACGAATACAAATTCACATATTATAAATATCCATTCTGTAACTTCACTATGCCATATCATACTGTTAAGTGCTTCTATAATCCATGCAAGCGAATTAACAATCAATGATGCATAGAATATTATCCTTCATTTTCTGCCTCATTTTCAAATCTTTTTATGTCCATGGCTGTAATGAATACCCACATCAGGCATAATATAAGCTTGATTATTCCCTGAGATTTATTCTTTTTCATAAAGTTAACAGCAGAACTTAAACCAAAACATACTACACATATACTATTCAATGCGATTAATATTTTTTTCATTTTGTCACCCTATCCGTTATCTTCATTCCTGATTTTTATTATTTTTCAAATTTATAATAGTAATAATTACCCATACAAGACACATCACTATATCCCATATTGCAAGCTTAGTATCACCGCTTATAAAACATAACACAGAACTTAAAGCAGAACATATAACACATATAATATTAATTGTAATCAATACTTTGTTTTTTATCTTGTGACTTTATCTTTCATCTTTTTCAGTGAATAGTCGTCCTTGATTACTGTCTGACCTCTGTCAATCGCAAGTGCAAAGTCAGGCACATCATCTGTTATTGTTGTTCCTGCCGCTGTATATGCTCCCTTGCCAAGCTTTACGGGTGCTATCAGGTTTGTATTACAGCCTATAAAGCAGTTGTCACCGATTGTACAGCGGTTTTTATTTATTCCGTCATAGTTTACTGTTACTGTTCCGCACCCGAAATTTACATTCTTTCCGACATCACTGTCGCCTATATATGTGAGATGTGCCACTGCTGTGCATTCTCCGACTGTTGAATTTTTGATTTCAACAAAGTCACCGATTTTTGCTCCTGCCTTTATATGACAGTTCGGACGTACCTGTACAAAAGGTCCTATCTTTACATTGTCATCTATTCTTGACTCAAATGCCTGAACGCTGTTGAGCTTTGTATTGTCACCGACTTTGCAGTTTTCAATTATGCAGTTGGGTCCGATGGTACAGTCAGAGCCTATTTCAGTGCTGCCCTTTAATTTAGTTCCTGAAAGAATTTTTGTTCCCACGCCTATTTTTACTTCAGGACTTATTTCAATTCCATCAGTGCAGGTAAATTCAACTCCGTTTTCAAGATGCTTTTCAATGACTTCCATTCTTGCTATTGTATTGAGTTCAAGCAGTCCTTTTCTGTCATTTGCTCCCTTTACAACATTCGGATTGTCTGATATGTATGCATCGGCACGCTTCCCTTTTTCAAGCAGTATATATACTGTATCCGTAAGATAATATTCCCTCTGTGAATTATTCTGTGTGAGTTCTCCGAGTGCTTCTGCAAGGTCATCTGTTCTGAACCAGTATGCTCCTGAATTTATTTCTTTTATTTCTTTCTGCTCATCGGTTGCATCATTTTCCTCAACTATTCCTGCAATGCCGTTTTCGGTTCTTACAATCCTGCCGTATCCTTTCGGATTGTCAATAACAGATGTTATAACAGTTACTGCATTATTTCCGCTTATGTGAAGTTCCAGTGATTTCTTTATTGTTTCAGAATCAATAAATGGTGCATCTCCGCATAGTACAAGAGTATTGCCTCCGGCATTTTTCTTCATGAAAGGTATTGCCTGCATTACCGCATGACCTGTTCCCAGACATTCGCTCTGAAGTGCTGTTTCGTATCTTCCGTCAAGATATTTGTCAATTACTGATGCCATATATCCTTTTACTATGCACAGATTTGATATGCCTGCATTTTCACACGCCTTTATTACCCATTCAAGCATTGGCTCGCCAAGTACCTCAAACATGGGCTTGGGCATATTGGCTTTCATTCTCTTTCCCTGCCCTCCGGCAAGGATTATTGCATTATTCATAATTTAAATTTCCTCCGATTGATTCAGCTGCATATCATGTTTTCTTATGCAGTGTATTTATATATAATATTATTATGCCAGTTATTGAAACTTTTTTCAAGTATTTTTTAAAATTCTTTTTTTTGACTTTGCAAATTTTGTTGAAATTGCTGTATATTTTTTTATATATTTTTTGAAAAAACCTATAGATTTTCTTCAGTTTTTGTGGTATAATGTATTTATAAATCCGGAATGTAATATTTTTTTATGTTTTTCCGGTTGAAAAAGAATAATAT
>CAYRPZ010000048.1:0-12144 GCA_964426275.1 uncultured Ruminococcus sp.
GTGAGGTGAAATGAATGGGAACAGCAACGCTAACAAGCAACAGCAAAAAGCTTGATGATATTGATGCCGTTATCAAGGCGGCGCATGAGCGCAAACGCAAGCTGATTGAGCAGAGTAAAGTGATTACATATGATACAATCTCACAGCTTTACAACTTAGAGGGACATCAGTTAATCAATGCGGTTACTGTGGAACATGAACTGATTGAAAAGATAGTCGTTCACGAAGCAGACAAGTCAAGCGGTAAGCGTGTTCAGCAGATAGACATTTATTTCCGTTTTGATGTGGCGGTTTCAAGCGTATCATCGGATTATCATTAATCAGAAAATGATAGTTTTTATGACGGGTAATGTCGTATTTGTCGCTGAAAAAGGGTCGGACACCTCTCAATTGCAAAATACATTTGACAATAAATAGTCGGTATTGAATGACTTAAACAGCTCTGTACAGTCATCTTTACATCAACACCGTTGGAAATCAGAACAGAAGCGTGAAAATGCCTAAAACTGTGATTGCATACATATTTCATTCTGGTGCGACTACAGAACCGCTAAAAATATCCAGGAAGCATTCCGTCAAGAGGAAGTCCATTCCACTTTGAAAAAATGCGGTCTGTTTCCTGCCACTTGCTGCCGACCTTGGCTTTCTGATTGTCCTGCAAATCTCTCCAGTGAGGAAGTGTTCACACCACCTCCTGCGGAAGCTTTACAGCAATTCATAAAGAAAAAATCCGCTGATTAAATCAGTGGATTTTTTGTTTTACAAGCATAAAAATGCTGTTTAAATTATATTTTAATGGCTTATAAACAGTTCAAAATGGTTGTTTAAATTTCTAAAAATCCCATTAAAGTTTTATATAATTCCATTGAAATTATGTTTATTCCCGTCTAATCCCATATTATAATTATTGAACTATCAGGTTATATTTTGCGAGCGGTTACAACAGAAATCCCGTGAATTTTCTGGTGAATATCATATCAGGGCTTATTTCATATTCTTTTATCCATAATAAGCCTTCTGTTTTTATATAAAATTTTTAACTCATTATTTTGTGATATAGATGTATACTTTCTATTCTCATATTCATCTAATTAAATCATCGAATTCACATTAATATTAAAAAAGTTTTTTGAATTGGAGAAGTGCTTCGGCATCTCCGTCAATTATAAGTTTTTTAGTATGTAGTGCTTCATCAATATTGAGTTTGCCTGAAATAATGTTGTCAAAAGTTGTCTTGTTAAGACTTACAGATGCATCTTTATCATTATACTCATACGGTTCAACAGAAAGTTTTCCATCAAGAACTTCAACATAAAAAACTCCTGTTGCCTTGCCCGTAAGATTTATCTGTACCGCAAATTTGTAAGGCAAGTCGCTCAGGTCACGTTTGGAAAGAATTTTCCTTGCTTTTTCAATAATATCCGTTTTCATAAAAATACAATCCTTTCAAAATATTCTTTGTCTTAATTATATCATCTGCAAATTCAAATGTACATAACAATATTGTAAATGATTTTAATATTATATAGGGAAATCAGTCGGTAACAGTATATTCAAAGTTTTCCCATAAAAGATTTGTTCCGATATCAATTCCATCAGGCAAAAGTGCCATTGCAACAAGAATTGTATCTTCTGTTTCAGTATCTGTACGAAGTAATACTGCATAGTCACCGTCAATCTTTATTACACGGTATGCATAAGGTTCCATATTTTTTATCCCCTTTCCTGAAATTTTTGGTACTATATGATTTTATCATTTTATCAGAAATTAGTCAAGTTTATCACAATATTTTAATATTCAACATAAAATAATATAGTAAACAGTCAGAAAGGATATGATATTTTATGATTACAACTGTGATATCCCTTATAATTCTTATTATTGCATTTTTTGTTATCTCATCAATTGTTTTTCAGCCTCCGTATGAACTTAAAAGTCAGGCATTTGTTTTTGTTCCTGTAAAACATGAAGATATTGGAAACATTGAAACGGATTTCAGAACAATTATGAATGACGTGAATAAAAATTTTAAAAAAACTGTTAAAAAAGTATATCTTGTAAATTTTGATAATGATATTGAAGTTGCACGACTGTGCAGAAGTTTATGCTCTCAATATCCTTTGACATCAGTATGCTGTGCTGAGGATTTATCAAAAATTTTAACAGATGATTAGAGTGTGTTAGCATCAAAAATCATAGCAAGAGTAACGACAGCAAGATATGTGCATTTGACTAACTTTTTTATTCGTCGAATTCGCATTAATATTAAAAATCGTCCCATGTTTTAAAGAAAACATGGAACGATTTTTTTATCACAGCAATGGTGCAAACATTTTAAGAAACATCGCTGTAACTTTTTTTACTGTGGAAATTTTATTGCAGTATTCAACGTCAATTTTATGACATGATTTAAGGGTTTCCTCAAAATCCGCCTTTATATCATTAACAGCTGAATTTCCATACATATATGCTGCACATTCAAAATGAAGATAAAGACTTCTGTAATCAAGATTTATTGTTCCGACAACTGCTGTTGTATCATCGGAAACAAAGCTTTTTGCATGAATAAAGCCTTTCTGATATTCATATATTTCCACTCCATGAGTTATAAGCTCCTTATAATGCGACTGGGCAATTGTATGAGTATACCATTTGTCAGGAATTCCGGGAGTAATTATCTTTACATCAACTCCACTTTTTGCCGCAAATTCCAGTGCATTAAGCATTTCATGGTCAAGTATGAGATAAGGTGTACAGATATATACATATTTTTCTGCATTGTGAATTATATTAAGATAAACATTTTTACCTGCTCTCTCATTATCCATAGGATTATCGCCATAAGGCATTATATATCCGTCACTTTTAAATTTTTCCTGACAATATGCATGAGGTGCAAATTGCTGATAATAATTAGTCTGTTCTTTCAGTTCAGGCTCCCACATTTCAAGGAACATCATTGTAAAGCTCCATACAGCCTCACCTTTAAGCATTACGGCAGTATCTTTCCAGTGACCAAAACGCTCTATATGGTTTATATATTCATCAGCAAGGTTAATTCCGCCTGTAAATGCGGTATGCCCGTCAATTACTACAATTTTTCTATGGTCACGGTTATTCTGGACAGATGAAAGAAATGGTCTGAAAGGATTGAATATACGGCATTTTATTCCATAGCTTTCAAGCTTTTTATTATATCTGTCAGGCAGTATAATCTGACTTCCCATTCCATCATACAATACTCTTACATCAACACCCTGATTTACTTTTTTTATAAGTATATCAAGAATTTCAGACCACATTTTTCCCTCATTAATTATAAAATATTCCATGAATATAAAATGATGTGCCTGTTCAAGCTGTATTTTCAGTTGTTCAAATTTTTCCTCACCTGACCTGAAATATTTTACCTGAGTATTTCTGTAAACAGGAGCATTGCAGTATTCATGCATATATTCGGCAAGCCGTGCAGAATGTATATTATGCTCCTCAAGACGTTTAATAACATTCTGATTCTGCGGAAGGTACTGCTCAGCAATTTTCTGTTTTTTCATTGTAATTTTACGGAAAAGTCTTGTTTCCGACTGAGTTTTAAATAATATATATGTAAGTCCCGCAAAAATTGGTATTATCAGTATTGGTATAACCCATGCAAGCTTATATTCAGGATTACATCTGTCATTATTCATTATGAATATTACAGTTACTGCACCAATAGCTGCCATAAGAGCATATATTACTGCAAAATGTTCACTAAGGAAAATCACAAAGGCAACTATTGATAAAATCTGCAACAAAAGCAGAATAACAATTACAGCTTTACGGCTGAACAGAAATTTAAGTATTTTTTTTATTTTCCCTTTCATTAAAAATCCCTCCTAAAGATTATTATATAACATTGAAACAGATTAGTCAAATATGGGATTTTATGTCACGAAACTATCGGTTGCATGACTGTAAATTAAAATGTATTGTGTTTTTTTTAGTTATTGTGTATAATATAACCATAATAAAAAACAGGAGGTTGTATTTATGGATATATACACTGCCAATAAGCTTTTACAGCTCAGAAAAAAGAATAATTATTCACAGGAAGAACTTGCCCAGCATCTCAATATAAGCCGTCAGGCTGTATCAAAATGGGAACGTGCAGAATCCTCACCTGATACAGATAATCTTATTGCACTCGCCAAACTTTACAGAATTTCTCTTGATGAACTTCTTGAAATTAATGTAAAAACCTTTGTATGTGAGGACAATAATAATTATGAAAGAAAAATTATAAGCCTAAAAAAAGAAGAAGCATTTTCCCCTGATAATGAAATAAATCAGATTTTATCTTCACGTTCAGTAAGTATCAAAGATGAAATATACCCGCAGTCTGTCTGTCAGCCTGACAATGAGGAAATATATCCTCAGTTTGATAATTCATTATTTCAAACTCAAAGTATAAAATCTGATACTGTAAATTTATTCAATGCAGAAAACTATAAAGTTCCGCAGCAGGAAGATAATTTTAAAAGTACAGTACAGAATTTTTCTTCACTTAATAATCATAATGTAACTGTTATACCGAAAAAGAAAAAAGGATTCAGCAAGTTTATTGATAATATCAACAACATCAACAATTTCAAGCTGTTATATCTTTTTCCTTATTATGCACTCGCAGCAATTATGTTTTTTATAGGATTAGAATCAGGTGAGCATTTTAATTTCCGGATAAGATATGTTACATCTCTTAGTGACATAAGCTATTTATGGTTTCTCACAATTCCTCTTTATTATACAGGTGTAGTTGCATTGCAGAAAAAAAATATGAACTGGTTCTGCTATCCGATACTTGCTGTAATATTATTCCTTATACTTTTACATAGTACAGGAAGTCCTGCTTCTCTTATTGCATTCGCAACCATTCCTTTCTACTATTTCTTCGTTGCTGTAAAGAAGTATAAAAAGAAAAAATAAAAGCTATTGTCACATTGCATAAATCATACTTTGCTTTTTGGCGGTTTATTCAAAATTCGATGTAAACTGTTGACTTTTCAAATTATAAATAGTATAATAATTTTATATCAAATATGCTTATTGAAAATTGAAAGGCGGATTACTGATGGATAAGGACAGAAAAAAAGTAAAAGGATTTACCCTCGTTGAACTGATTGTTGTTATGCTTATTCTTGCAATTCTTGCAGGTATGTTTATACCATCGCTTGTAGGTTACATAGACAAAGCAAATGAAAGTGCATTACAAATTCAGACCAGACAACTTTATCAGGCAGCTCAGGTAATTGCTACTGAAAATTATAAAAACGGCGGTTTCTCATGTAATGCCCTTGATATGTCAACTGCTTCAGAAAGCACGGACAAAAAAGTCAAGGAATTTGCAAAACTTGCTGAAGTCAATACCGGCACTGTAACAGTTGAATGTGACGGAAACGGAAAAATATCACAAATTATTTACTCTGACGGTGATAAGTCATGTACTCTTAATGTTGCATCAAGAAACGGGTTTGAAGTTGTTTCAAATGAATGATTTTATAAATAAAAAGCAGTTCACTTTGAACTGCTTTTTATTTATCAGAAAATATAAAAAAACAACGCTTTTCCATTAAGGAAACAGCAGCGTTGTTTTTCTACACATTTTTATTTATCTATGCTTAACATTATACATTATCAAATTTTTTTTACAACAACATAATTATTACATATTATTTCACTTTGTTAAAAATAATTACAGATAAATTAAAAAAATGAAAGCTGACTTGTTTTTGGAAGATCACCTAATGCACCTGATGCATCAAGCATTTCAATTGTAGTTTTTGACACACCGCTCTGATTCTGAAGTTCTTCAACGGATATATAATCGCCTTTCTGAACAGTATCATAAAGATTCTGTGCAGCAGTATCACCTACACCGCTTAATGCATTGAATGGTATTCTTATTTTATCGCCTTCAATTATATATTTAAAGGCATGGGATTTTTTAAGGTCTATCGGAAGGAAAAAATATCCCCTTGCCATCATTTCATTTACTATAAGCAATATATCATAAAGGTCATTTTCTTTTTTAGTACGTTCATTTACTTTTGCACGAAGTTCTTCAATTCTGTTTTTAACAGCTTTTCTTCCCTTTACAACAAGTTCGGCATCAAGGTCAGAACCTCTTACAGTAAAATATGTGGCATAAAATTCAAGAGGTTTATAATACTTGAACCAGCCAAGCTTTATTGCAGCTATTACATAAGCGGCAGCATGGGCTTTCGGGAACATATATTTTATTTTAAGACAGCTGTCAATATACCATTGGGGAACATTATGGTCAAGAAGCATCTGAACAAGTTCAGGAGTGAATGTTTTAGGAGCTTTTCCCTTACGGGTATTTTCCATAATCTGAAATGCCTGTTTAGGTTCAACACCTTTATAAAGCAGATATGTCATAATGCTGTCACGAGTACCAATTACTTCCGAAATAGTACATACACCCTGTTCAATCAAATCCTTGGCATTTCCAAGCCATACATCAGTACCATGCGAAAGACCTGAAATCTGAAGAAAATCGCTGAATTTTGTAGGTTTTGCATCAACAAGCATCTGAATTGTAAATCCTGTACCCATTTCAGGAATTCCAAGACTTCCTGTCGGACAATAAATTTCTTCTGCCGTAACTCCGAGAGCTTCAGCTGACGTAATCATTTTGATAACTTCAGGGTCTGTAGCAGGGACATCTTTTATTTTCATTTCGGTCAAATCCTCAAGATGTTTATACAATGTAGGAACAACATGACCCAATTCATCAAGTTTAAGAATTGTATCATGAAGCGAATGGAAATCGAAATGAGTTGTTATTACATTTGAATCCGTGGAATCCGCAGGGTGCTGAACCGGAGTAAAATCATAAACTTCATGGTCTGACGGAACAACAACCATTCCTCCGGGGTGCTGACCGGTAGTACGCTTTACACCTGTACAGCCTTCCGCAAGCCTCATCATTTCGCAGTTATTTACACTTTTACCTGTTTCCTCAAGATAATGCTTTACATATCCGAAAGCAGTTTTTTCCGCAACGCTGGCAGTAGTTCCCGCCTTGAATACATTATCACGTCCGAAAAGTTCTTCAGTATATCGATGAGCCGATGACTGATATTCCCCTGAGAAATTAAGGTCAATATCAGGAGCTTTATCCCCGTCAAATCCAAGAAACGTTTCAAATGGTATGTCATGACCGTCACGCATCATGTCTGCACCGCATTCAGGACAATTCTTTGCAGGCAGGTCAAATCCTGAACCATATTTACCATCTGTAAGAAATTCACTGTGTTTGCATTTCGGACATACATAATGCGGAACAAGAGGATTTACTTCTGAAATTCCCGCCATAGATGCTACGAATGATGAACCAACAGAACCTCTTGAGCCTACAAGATATCCATTTTTCTCAGAATTGGCAACAAGTTTCTGAGCGATAATATAAAGCACTGAAAATCCATGCTTTATAATTGAATCAAGTTCACGGTTAAGACGCTTTTCAACGAGTTCGGGCAGAGGGTCGCCATAAATTTCTCTTGCTCTTGCATTTGTAATGCGAACCAAATCTTCCTCCGCACCATCAATATTAGGAGTAAATGTTCCCTTAGGGATAGGACGGACAACTTCAATTTCATCAGCAATTTTATTAGTATTTTCAACAACAATTTCAAATGCTTTTTCTTTTCCGAGATATTCAAATTCCTCAAGCATTTCATCAGTTGTACGGAAATAAAGAGGAGGCTGATTCTCAGCATCTTTGAATCCGTTTCCGGTCATAAGGATTTTTCTGAAAATCTCATCTTTTTTATCAATAAAATGAACATCGCATGTTGCAACGACCGGTATTCCAAGTTCATCACCAAGATTAACTATTTCCATGTTAAGTTCCTGAAGTTCTTCAATATTGTCAGCAGTACCATTTCTTATCATAAATTCATTGTTAAGTACAGGCTGAATTTCAAGATAATCATAAAATTTTGCAAGATGTACAATTTCATCATGCGAACGATGCTGAGCAACAGCAGTAAAAAGTTCGCCCGCCTCACAGGCACTTCCGAAAATAAGTCCTTCACGATGTTCAAGGAGTACAGATTTAGGCATAAGCGGTTTTTTATAGAAATAATCTATATGTCCGTATGAAACAAGCTTATAGAGATTTTTAAGACCTGTCTGATTTTTAACAAGTATAATCTGATGATAAGATTTAAGTTTTCTTACATCAATTTTATTCATTTTAGTATTGAGTTCATCAAGAGTCTGAATATTTTTTTCCTTGACAAGCCTGTTCATAAGTTCAAGATAAATTTTAGCAAGCATTTTAGCATCATCTGAAGCATGATGATGGTCAAATTTACCAAGTTTAAGATGCTTTGCAATAAGATTGAGCTTATATCTTCCAAGTTCAGGCAGTGCTGACTGACACATTACAAGGCTGTCAATATATGCATAGTCGAATTTTATATCATGACGTTTTTTTACTTCATCTATAAAAGATGTATCAAATTTTGCATTATGAGCGATAAGAACAGGATTTTCACCGCAGAAATCCATAAACATTTTAAGAGCCTCGGCTTCTTTTGGTGCATTGGCAACTTTTGCATTATCAATTCCGGTGAGTTCAGTTATTTCAGCAGGGATATCCTTTTCAGGATTTACAAAAGTATCAAAGCTGTCAATAATCTGCATATTTCTGATTTTAACAGCACCTATTTCTGTAAGCCTGTCCTTGTGGTTGCTTAAACCTGTAGTTTCAACATCAAAAACTATAACTTCATCATTATAGCTTCTTTTATCAGGTTTTGAAATTACGTTTATCGGGTCAACATCATTTACAACATATGCTTCACAGCCATATATAACTTTAAAATTTTCATCATTAATGCTTTCAACAGTGTTCATAGCTTCAGGAAATGCCTGAACAATTCCATGGTCAGTTATCGCAACAGCAGGGTGACCCCATTCATATGCCCGCTGTACAATAACAGATGCCGGAGTTACAGCATCCATGGTTGACATTGAAGTATGCATATGAAGTTCAACTCGTTTTTTATCAGATTTATCCTGTTTTTTAACACGCTTTGTAAGAACGATTGATTCAGGCATAATGCAGTAATCATTGGCAAATGTATCAAAGCTGAGCTTTCCTCTTACAATTATGGTACTTCCTTTTTTAACATTATCATAGTTAAGATTTTTGAGTTCAGCAGTTTTTTCAAATATTTTTACGAGTACAGAACCTGTATAATCAGTAACAGAGAATGTTATAACACTTTTTTCATTTCTTATTTCTTTTATCTCCTTACTGAAAACATCTCCGCATATTACTACCTTTTCATTCATATGCTGAGATAACGCTTCGCTGATAGATATGTGCTCATCACGGATTTTATGACCTTTTATAACATCTCTGATATCAGAATCAACTTTACTGATTTCAAGACTTCCAGCATCAGAAGCAACAGACTGCGGAGCATCGGGCATATCAGGCTTTTTAGGTTCGGCAGGTTCATAATGTTTAGGCAATGTTTCAAGGACTTCATTTATCATTTTATTATGTAAACTTTCATCTCTTTCAAGTTCACCTGAGATTTCAATTTTTATATTTATACCAAATTCATTATAAATGACTTTTGACATTTCTGAAGAAAAATTTGCTTTTTTAAGGAGTTCAAAGCCACCGTTTCTGAGTTCGATTTTAAGCGTATCTCCGACAAGCTGGGCATATGAATTATCAAGAAATCCGTTTACAACAGAAACGGTTTTTCTAAGCTTCTGAATAAGCTGAAAATAATAATCTATAGTAAAAAGTTCAGGAGGATACGAACAGTTGAGTGTGAACTGTTCAACACCAAACTTTTCCTGCATAGCCTTTTCAAATTCCAGTATAGAACTGAAAGGGACTATGGAATTGAATTTAACAAAAAAAGACATTCTGTCATATGTGCCTGACGTGGTAATCTTATAAAGCATACCACTTTTTATAATTTCATCTGTTTCAGGTAAAAATTCATTTAAAAATTCTCCTAAATTTTTTTCCATCTATTAACTCCTATAATTTATCTATTTCAGCAAGAAGTTCCGGAACGATATCTTCCTCACAGATTTTTCTTATAACCTCACCTTTTTTAAACAGCACAGCACAGCCATTTCCACCTGCAATGCCGATATCAGCTTCTTTTGCCTCACCCGGACCATTTACAATACAGCCCATAACTGCAACTTTTATATCCTTATCCATATTCTTTACAGCATTTTCAACCATTTCAGCAGTTTTTATAAGATTAATTCTTGTACGTCCGCACGTAGGACATGAAACAAGCTGAACGCCTTTTCTTTTTCCTGTTGCCATAAGTATATCTTTTGCAGCATAAATTTCCTTTACAGGTTCATCAGTAAGTGAAACTCTTATAGTTTCACCAATTCCATCAAGAAGCAGAGAACCAATGCCGACAGCAGATTTTATAATTCCCATTCTTTCGGTACCGGCTTCAGTAACTCCAAGATGCAGAGGATAACTGCATTTTTCAGACATAAGCCTGTATGCTTCAGTCATAATTTTTACATCTGATGATTTTATTGAAATTACTATATCATCAAAATCAAAACGATTAAGCATTTCAACGTGTTTCAACGCACTTTCAACAAGTGCTTCAGGAACAGGAGCACCATATTTTGCAAGAATTTCCTTTTCAACAGAGCCGGAATTAACACCTATTCTGATAGGGATATTATGAGTACGGCAGGCATCAGCAACCTGCTTTACCCTGTCCATATCGCCTATATTCCCAGGATTTATACGGATTTTGTCAATGCCTGCATCAACAGCTTCAAGAGCAAGGCGATAATCAAAATGTATATCAGCAACAAGCGGAATATTTATTTTTTCCTTTATGGCAGGTATAAGCTTCACAGCTTCCTTATCGGGTATAGCAGCTCTTACAATTTCACAGCCTGCCTTTTCAAGTTCCACTGCCTGCTGAACACTTCCTTCAATATCATCTGAACGTTTGTTAAGCATTGACTGTATATAAATATGTTTTCCGTCAAGTACTGCTTTATCGCCAATACGGACAGCCTTTATATTTCTCATAATAAAAAACATCTCCTTTAAAAATGATATACAAATTTATGCAAGATCAAAATATTCTGCAATAACACGAGCTTCAGCAGCTGCAAGATTTCTGAGATTATCATCAGACATAAGCCATTTTACAGAACGTGTATTGGTATGGAATGAATGTTCCATAAGAATAGCAGGAGTTCCAACGGATTTTGCACCGAAAAGAACACCATACCACTCATCATTAAGGACTCCGTCACCATTCCTGTCATTATCAGAGCGTCTTGTCCATATCGAACCGGCTTGCTTTGTCTGCATTGTATCTGCAACAGCTTTTGTAAGCCTCTGACCTATTTCAGTTGAAATTTCATCAATATCTGTACTGTCATCAGGAAGAAGAACAATTGCAACAGGAAAATCAGTTGATTCATTCATATAAGAGCCTACAGAATTTGAATGGAGTGACAGAAAAAGATTACAGCCGGCTGATGCCTGACCTCTTGAAACCAATGCCCTGTCAGTTTCCTGATTTTCTCTTGTAGTAACGACTTCAAATCCATAACTTTCAAGTTCTTCTTTAAGATAGAGATGAAGTTTCCATGTCATATTACTTTCATAGTATCCCTTTACTCCCGGAGATGGATTATACAGCCCGTAATGCCCTGCATCAAGACAGATTATCTTTTTTTCCTGCTGAGCCTGAGGATTTAAAATCATGCTTTTCAGAATAACAACATCACATATATCAGTTTTTCCGTCACCGTTAATATCAGCCTCAATACAGTTTTTCCTTTCACCTGATATAATTTTTTTAATTTCTGCTATATCATCTGCATTTACAATTCCATCATTATTTAAATCACCTTTAAGACCTTGTTCCTGTTCATTTAATTCCTGAGGTTCGTCCTCAACTATTGAGAAAAATCTCTCGGGAGTCATAGCCTCTGATATAAATTCTTCAGCACTTAAATTATATGCATCAATCATATTAAATACTGAAATAACTGACAAAGCAAAAGCAAATCCTGTTTTAATAAATTTTTTTAAGTTCATAGAA
>CAYRPZ010000049.1:0-11354 GCA_964426275.1 uncultured Ruminococcus sp.
AGACGGTGGAGGATCAATTCCGCAGTGCCGACATGAAGGCGCGGACATTTTATAAACTCTATGATGCGGCTGTCTCGGCGTTCTGCCATATCGGCGATTCGGTCAACGGGCTGAAATATGCCGATAAGTGCAGGGAATATGCTTTTTATGTGGGAGTGGACGCGTATCTTTTCACGAACAATAAACGAATCGTCTGCCAGGAGGATTGCTTCGAGTGGGATATGACCTCCGCCAAGTCCCGCACCTCTGTGACGGCCTACAGCATCGATTTCATCAATGAATATGATTGCAGGGGCATTTTTCTTTGCCTGTTCAAAAAGGTCACGTACTCGTGAGGCACCTACACCTACAAACATTTCAACAAAATCAGAACCTGAAATAGGGAAGAAAGGGCAGCCTGCCTCACCTGCAACAGCTCTTGCAAGCAAAGTTTTACCTGTACCTGGAGGACCGAGAAGAAGCACACCTTTTGGAATTCTTGCACCTATATCCGCATATTTTTTCGGATTTTTAAGGAAGTCAACAATTTCCTGAAGCTCATGTTTTTCCTCATCAGCACCGGCTACATCATCAAATGTGGCGGTTTTGCCCTGAAGATTTTTAACACTTGCTTTGCCGAATGATGAATATTTTCCGCCTCCGCTTGTTTGTTTAATCATTACAGTAACAAGGATAATTCCCATTACAAAAAGCAGAATAGTTGGTATTACAGTTAAAATCCATGATGTATCATTGATTTTGTAATAATCCTGTGAAAGCGGTTTATCTGGGTTTAAAGCATTATATTCCTTGCGGTAGTTGTTGGCATTTGATTGTGTATCCTGAAGAAACACATTAACATTTGGCACAGTATATTTTATGGACTCTTCACTGTCTTTTAACTTGAGAACAAGTTCACCTGTTCCAAGGTCAAAAGTATATTCACTTACCTGATAATTGTCAAAATACCCCATTATCTCGGAATATGTGACAGTTTTGGTTGCAGGAGTCATATAGCTTGTGATAAAAACAATAAGAGCCATTACAACTGCAGCAACTATAATGCCTGAAATCAGACCTTTGCCTTTGTTCGGTGTCAAAAAATTCACTCCAATCTTTTGTCATTTTTAAGTATTTTCCCTCAGGAGATAAATTCTCCTTATATGTCGGGAGATTTTTATTTTCAGCCGTTTGGTACGGCATGAGGGACGGAAAACATCTTATTTTATCAGAAATCAATTTGATTTTCTGAAATACTGATAATGAGCAGTTTTTTTGTATTTCCATCTGGCATTGCACGCTGTGCAATTCCCATTTTTTCAACGAATATAAGTCCTTGACTGTCTTCAAGGAAGCATAGCTTTGAGCGTACAGATGCAGGAATTTTCATATTTATCAGAGTTTTCTTGACTGATGATGTGAAACTTTTTCCTGCAAGCTTTATTTTATCGCCATATTTTCTTGAGCGTATAAATATCTCACCACTTATTTTATCATAATCTATTGCATAATTTGCTGAATTTTTATGAACAAATTTATTTTTCACATAATTTTCATTCAATACATATTCTGCAAAACAAAATCTGTTTTCAGCAAATAGGTTGGTTCCCTCATGAAGAACAGCTCTGAACTCATTATTATTCTGGTTGTCAGATATATTCTCTATAAAAAGAATACCCGTTTTTGATATGATATAAACATTTTTTGCAATGTTAATTTTTCCATCATTGAAAATAAGGCTGTCAACAGCAGAAATTCTTTCATAGCTGTAATGCAGGTTATGCTCGTTTAAAAATCTCGAAATACATCGGTTGCGGATTGCTTGATGATAATTTTCAAGACCGCTGAGAGAATCGGGAGATATAAGGCATTTGCTGTAAGCTTGTGCACTCATTTCCGATATGAATGAATCTTCAATCTTAAATGCCATAATATTAGATGACATTGTTTTCAGAAATGAAGGATTTATTTTTTCAAGCTGAGGAACGGTATGGTGGCGGATTTTATTTCTTGTATAGTCATCAGTTAAATTTGTGCGGTCGGTTACGAAATTCTGACATTTTGATGCAAGATATTCTTCGATTTCTTTTCTTTCAGCCATTATAAGAGGACGTATTATATTATCTCTTACAGGCGGTATACCCGTAAGACCTTTAAGACCGGTGCCCCTTACAAGATTATGAATTACAGTTTCAACATTGTCAGAAAGAGTATGAGCAGTGGCAATAAGACCGTTTCCGCAATATTCATTAAATACATTATATCTGAGTATTCTTGCACTTTCCTCACAGGACTTACCTGTTTTCTGCATATATGAAATAACATTTATTTTTTTGCTAAAAAAAGGAATATCAAGCTTTTCACAGAGCATACGGCAGAAATTTTCATCATCATCACTTTCTTTTCCTCTAAGACAATGATTTATATGCACAGCCTGTATATTTATTCTGTAAAAATCTTTCAATTCAAGAAGTGCATACGTAAGTGCAACGCTGTCAGCACCTCCTGAAAGACCAATTGTTATAAAGTCGCCCTGTTTAATCATATTATATTTTTCAACTGCTGATTTTACTTTTTCTATCAAATGAATCACTGTCCCTGAGTTTCGAGATTTGAAAAGCGTGTATACTGACCGTCCCAGCCAAGTTTTACAGTGCCTGTTTCACCATGGCGGTTTTTGGCAATTATACATTCACTTATATTTATATTTGCATCTTCCCCCTTATTGTAATAAGCATCACGATAAAGGAAAAGCACAATATCCGCATCCTGTTCAATAGAACCCGATTCACGTAAATCTGAAAGAACAGGTCTTTTATCATTACGTTTCTCGCTTTCTCTTGAAAGCTGTGACAGCAGTATAACAGGAACATTAAGTTCTTTTGCCATAATTTTGAGCTGCCTTGTGATTTCAGATACAACAGTAACACGGTTATCACTTCTGGAAGTTGATGACATGAGCTGGAGATAGTCTATAACCACAAGTCCGAGACTTTTCATATTTCTGAGTTTGGCTTTCATTTGCTGTACAGTAATTCCAGCAGTATCATCAATATACATCTGTAAATGAGTAAGACGGTCAGCGGCTGAAGCAATTCTTATCCAGTCATCAGATGAGAGAAATCCGCTTCTCAGCTTATTGCTTTCAACAAGTGATTCAGTTGAAAGCATTCTTGTTGCAAGCTGTTCTCTTGACATTTCAAGGGAGAATATAGCAACATCTTTATGAAATTTTTTAGCAACATTTGTGGCAATATTAATGGCAAATGCTGTTTTACCCATAGCAGGTCTTGCACCTATTAATATAAGGTCAGACTTGTTAAGACCCGTAGTTATAGTATCAAGGAGATGAAAACCGGTTTTTGCACCAAGATACTTTTCTTTTTCAGCTCCTGTTATTTTGGATAAACGGTCATATGATTCATACACTACATCTTTTATATGAATAAGACCCCTTGTACTTCTGCCCTGTCTTATATTGTAGATATCCTGTTCAGTAGAATCAAGCAGATTCTGAGCATCATAATTTCCGTCAGAAACATCTGTTATTATATTATTTGCTATATCAAGCAGGCTTCTTGCATAATATTTTTCTGCTATGATATTGCAGTAACTTTCAACATTTGAAACAGACGGCACTTTGTTCATAATTGAAGCAAAATAGGTATTGCCCTCATTATTGTCCTCAAATATTTTACGCTTTACAGCTTCATTGACTATTGTTATAATATCAATTCTGTTTCCTGAAGTAAACAGGGAAAGCATGATTGAAAAGATTTGTTTATGTTGGCTGTTGTAAAAAAATTCGGATTTGATTTTTTCGACAACAACAGAAATAACAGATGGCTTTATCAGTATTGCACCAAGGACAGTCTGTTCGGCATCAATACTGTGAGGAGGTTCAGTATTTTTAAGAAACTGTTCCATATTAATCTTCAGTTACCTCTGTTGTTACTTTAGCTGAAATTCCGCTGTACAGCTTGACAGTTACCTCATAAGTTCCGAAATTCTTTATATCAGATTTGAGAATAATTTTTTTCTTTTCTATTTTATGGCCAAGTTGCTTTTCGATGGCATCAGCAATATTTCCGGCTGTTACAGAACCAAAAAGTTTTCCGTTGTTTCCTGCCTTTGCAGTAACTGAAACTTTTTTGCCGTTAATTGCCTTAGCGATGTCCTCAGCATTTTTTCTGTCAACATCAATTTTATGCTGCTGTGAAGATTTTTTGCCTTCAAGAGCATTAAGATTTTTTGCATTTGCCTCAACAGCTTTACCTTTTGCAATAAGGAAATTTCTTGCGTAACCGTCTGAAACTTCCTTTACCTCACCTTTTTTTGCAGTACCTTTTACATCTTCTGTAAAAATAACTTTCATTTTGAACATTCCTTTCCTTTATATATTTTAGACTGACATACAGTCCAGTATGTATTTGTCAATAGCTTCTTTTAACATTTGTTTTATCTTATTATAATCACAGCATGAAAGCTGGGTTGCAGCCATTGTCTGATGACCTCCGCCCCCGAGCATTTCCATTATAACCTGAACATTCATTGCACCGAATGAACGTGCAGAAACAGCAGTCTGCCCTGCTGTGCGGTATATGACGAAAGAAGCATCAACGTCTTTTATATTAAGCAGTTCATCGGAAGCCTGAGGAGCAATGACCCTGATTTCAGGTATATCTGTATCAGATGATGCAATTGCACATCTTCTGTAAATTTCCGCTGATTCTACAATGTCAGCTTTTTGTTTATATGATTGCATAGTACCTGAGAACATTGACTTGACGATTACAGTATCAGCACCGCATTTTCTGAGAAATGCAGCAGCTTCAAATGTTCTTACACCCGTTTTTACAACAAAATTTTTTGTATCGAGTGTTATTCCTGCAAGCAGTGCATCAGCATAACAAGGGTTTAACTGACCTGCATTTTTAAAATATTGTATAATTTCCGTGACCATTTCACAGGCTGAAGAAGCATATGGTTCATGGTGAAATATTACTGCATTATCAATAAAGTTCACATTTTTTCTGTGATGGTCTATTACAACGATGTGTTTTGCCTTGCTGTAGAGGGCAATGCTTTCGATTATGCTTTTATTATGAGTATCAACTATTATAAGCAGTGTGTCATTGCTGATAGTTTCAAGGGCAGTTTTTTCGTCAATGAACATATCGCTTTCGCCGGCATCGAATATACGTTTTATGATAGGTTTGGCAAGATTGTTTTCAGGGTCTGCAACAACCTTTGCTGATTTGCCCATATTATGTATTGAGGCAGCAAGACCTGATGATGCACCTATGGAATCGAGGTCACCGAAACGATGTCCCATAATAAGAACGTCTGATGAATTGATTATAAGTTCCTGAAGTGCAGTTGCAATTATACGGGTTTTTATACGGGATTGTTTTTCAATTCCCTTTGAAATGCCGCCGTAGAAACGAAAACCTGAATCAGTTTTTACTGCTGCCTGGTCACCGCCTCTGCCGAGAGCCATATCAAGAGCCTGTTTTGCAGAAACTTCGCTTTCTGCAAGAGTAGAAGCACCATATCCTACACCAATTGAAATTGTAAGGTTAAGGCGGTCATTTACTTTTATTTTTCTTGCAGTATCAAGAATCTTAAAGCGTTGTTCAATCATTTCTGACAGATGTTGTTCTTCGATTACAGCAAAAAACATATCCTTGCTTGATTTTTTAATAAATCCGTTTGTAGAAGCTATAAATTCTTCAAAAAGCTTTTCGATATCGCCTATTACACGGGCTTTGTCACTTTCCTTTAGATTCTGAAACAAATCATCATAGTTATCAATCATTATTATGATTACTGAAGGTCTTGTGAGCTTATAAGTCTTTTGAAGCCGGCAATATTCAGTTATATCCTGAAAACACAGAAGAGTGAGGGGCTTGCATTCTGTTTCACAGGTAATATTATAATTTTTTTCACCACATAAAGCAGTGACATTCTTTTTACTTTTCAGTTCTTTCATATCAAAAGTAAAAATTTCAGTTATATTCATACCAAACGGTTCGCAGATGACAATATTTTCAAGAAAATGCTTATTGTACCATACAATTTTATTATTCTCATCGATTATTGCAGATGCAACAGGGAAACTGTAAAGACTTTCTTTTTCAGTCGAATCTATGTTGTGGGTAAGTTCAGCAATAAATTTATGAACATTGTTATTTGCACTTATAATCTGAAATACAAATAAAACGCATACAATTACAACAGTTACAAAAAACAATGTATAAGAATGATTAGTATTTTTTATAAGTTCAATAACAGAGTATATTTCAAGCAAAATCATAATAAAGACTGTAATTTTAAAGAAAATCAGTTTTTTTTCTTTCAATTCGTCACCTCCGGATTGTTTTTATTCAGAAAATCATGTTTCCATGATAATAGGCAGAATCATAGGACTTCTTTTGGTTTTTGTATATATATAATCAGAGAGGGAATCTCTTAATTTTGCCTTGAGGGAGGTCCATTCACGAAGTTCATATACAGAACATTCATCGAGTGTATTTATTATAATCTGTTTTGCTTCGTCCATAAGTTCTTCGGCTTCACGTACATAAACAAATCCTCTGGATATGATATCCGGTCCGGAAATTACTTGATTTGAAGTTTTTTCTATTGTTACCACAACAATAATTATGCCGTCCTGAGCAAGATGTTTTCTGTCACGCAGGACTATTGAACCTACATCACCGACACCAAGACCGTCAACAAGAACACGTCCTGAGGGAACTTGTGAAACGATATTCATTTCCATTCCATCAGTTTCGATTACATTTCCGATTGAACCAATTATAATATTCTTATTTGGTATTCCCATTTCTTCAGCAATCTGTGCATGTTTTTTGAGATGTTTATATTCGCCGTGGACAGGTATAAAGAATTTAGGACGGGTAAGAGCAAGCATGAGTTTAAGTTCTTCCTGACAGGCATGACCGGAAACATGAACTTCATACATAGCTTCATATATAACTTCAGCACCGGACTTCATAAGTTCATTTACAACTTTGGTTACATATTTTTCATTTCCCGGAATAGGCGTTGCGGATATTATTATGAAGTCATGGGAAGTTATATTGACTTTATTATGGTCATTCATAGCCATTCTTGTAAGTGCTGACATAGGTTCGCCCTGACTGCCTGTAGTTATAAGCACAATTTTCTCATTTTCATAATGTGACATCATTTCAATATCAATGATAATTCCTTTTGGAACGGTCAAATATCCAAGTTCAATGGCAGTATTCATAACAGTAATCATACTTCTTCCGAAAAGAGCAATTTTTCTTCCATATTTTTCAGCACAGTTTATAATCTGCTGTACTCTGTGAATATTTGATGAAAATGTTGCAATTATAATTCTTTTCCCTTCAGCTTTTGAGAAAAGAGAGTCGAATGAATCACCGACTTTTTTTTCGGTTTGAGTATATCCGGGACGTTCTGCATTTGTTGAATCAGCCATTAATGCAAGTACGCCCTTTGAACCGAGTTCACCAAAACGTGCAAGGTCTATACAGCCTCCGTCAATAGAAGTGTAGTCAACCTTGAAATCTCCTGTATGGATTACAATTCCTGCGGGAGTATGAATAGCCATACCGACAGCATCGGGGATTGAATGATTTACTTTTATAAATTCAACTGCCATACAGCCCATTCTGACAGTTTTTTTCGGTGCTACAATATTAAGCTGAGTTTTAGTCATGCCATGCTCTTTAAGTTTATTTTCAACGAGAGCAAGAGTAAGTTTTGTGCCGTATACGGGGACATTGATTTTCTGAAGAAGATATACCAGACCGCCGATATGGTCCTCATGACCGTGAGTAAGTACAACACCTCTTATTTTATCCTTGTTTCTTTCGAGATATGTGAAATCGGGTATTACTATATCAACGCCGAACATTTCAGCGTCGGGAAAAGCAAGACCGCAGTCAACAATAAACATATCATTTGAACATTCAAATACGGTCATATTCTTGCCGATTTCATTAAGACCGCCAAGGGGAATTATTCTAAGCGGAGTACGACGGTTTTCTTTTCTTGGTTTGATTCCGGAACTATGTTGGTACACATTATTTCCTGATGAACGGTAGCTGTTTCCTCCGGAAGATGAGTAAGTTTTTCTGGGAGTATATTTTTCTCCAGATGAATAGTTCTTTTTTAATTCATAGTTATTCATTTAAAACCTCTTTTCAAAATTTATTCAGCGGATTATGAAACATATTCGGCACTGTATGTACTGCATTGACTTATGAATGAAACATTTTCAGTGAACAAATTTACATTTCGGCAATTTGAATTTTAATAATTTAATATTAAAACTGTCTGCATATCCGCTTGTAATTTATGTATTTAAGGCATAAAAAATCCATAGATTTCTTTATGCCTTAAAGCCAGATAAAAAATCAGAAAAAATAAAACGTGCATTTATATACATTACTTATTATATTCTAATAATGCTTTTATGTCAAGTTTTTTTCTTTATATTTACACGAATAAAATTATATCACAGTTTTCAGAATGTGCTCTCATCATTTACGGTTTTCTCCACAAAGTCACATAATTCCTTTGCAAACTCATATTTTGAAGATTCTGCATAAATCATCATACTTTTACCTGAACGTGAGGGCTTTATAGAAACTCTGCCTTTTTTTGAATTTATAACAGTGCCATCAGCAGGAAGGTGTGAACTTCCGCATAATTTTTTTATTATATCGGAAGGTGAACGGTCAATGCTTATAAATTTTGATGAACCAGCATAGCTTGGAAGCTGTGATACAGCATCGGAAAGTGACATATTACGTTCTGAAAGTATTCTCAGAACATTTGCCATAAGAATGAAGCCGTCATTTATAAAATCGGGAGGAAGTATATCAGACTGCTGTGAAATATGCTCGTCTGTTTCTGAATATCTGAAAACATCTCTCCCGTATTCGAGGGCAATTTCTTCAATTTTACAGGTTATGCCATATGGTATTTTTATATTGTTTCCTTTTGAAAGCAAATCCTGACAGCACAGCATTATAAGTTTTTCATGAAAGACAAATCCTGATATTTCAGAATAAGCAGAAATTTTGCGGCTGTCTGATGAGATGTGGAATACAACTGACGTCAGGCTGTCTTTTTTCATTGAAATGCTGTTAAAAATTTTTCGTGATATTTCAGCAATTCTTGGATTAGATGTATTTACTGAAACTTGAAATTCCAGTTCATCAGGAATAGTATTTTTCAATTTATTCAGATATATGCTTTTATATATTTCAGCATTTTCGGCTCTGCCGAATTCATCGCAGGATACATGGCAGAAATCATGATGATTTATTGAATTTTCAATTATATTTTCATATTTTAAGTTAAGGGGCAATGCATTTTTCAGACATGGGATAATTCTTGTTATGCTGTCAGACAAAATATACATACCTCCGTCAGCATCAAGAGTTCTTACGGCAAAGTCATTTTCACATATCAGACATTCTCCCATATTGTATACATCTGTTCCTGTTGCAGTAAGACCGCATAAAACAGCCTGAGCCATTGTATATGCTGATGCATCTCCTGAATATCCTACTACAATTTTTCTTTTTCTTCCTCCGAAGCTCATTCCTGCTGAAAGCGCAGTATGCGGAGTAATAACAGCATTTGTTTCACCGTTTATTCCGTTTTCATCAATTGTAATATCAGATGAATGACCGTATCTTACAGGATAGCATATATTTTTATTATTTCCTGTATTTTGACCGTTCCATATTCCCGTATTTCTTTTTACAGATGTATTTTCACCTATAACGGCATCTTCTCCTATGATACAGCCTTCATTTATTTCTGCCGAATTAAGGATAACAGAATTTCTGCATATTACAGCACCTGTACAGGATACACGGTCGCCTATAAACGCCCCGTCCATTATTACACAGTTATGAATATATGAATTTCTTCCTATGGTAACATTATTTCCTATATATGAAAGTCCGTCAATAACAGTTCCCACATCAGCTTTTACATTATCACCTATGCACAGAGGGTGAACTGCATTAGCCTTTTTGATATCATAATGCCCGCATATTATACTTCCGTCAAGAGTTCTGTGTCCATTTGCATCTGAATTGACTGTATGGCAGAGAATGTCACTCTGACATCTTATATAGTCATAAGCATTTTTTATACAGCGGAAATGTCCTATAGTTTCATATGCATATACATCAAAATTTTCTGATATCATATTGTTGAGCAGTTTATCATTAATTTCTTCGGCATTTTCAAAAATTCTGAAAAGTTTTGCAGACATGACATATATTCCTGAATCTGCTGATGATACACAGTCCGTATAATCAGGATTATCATGAAATGAAAGAATTTTCTTGTCAGCCCCGATAAATACTGAACGTTTATTTTTACAGTTGTTTATTGATTTGGTTATAACTGTTATGTCGGCTTTGTGATTTTTATGAAATCTGACAGCATTCTCAAGATTAAAGCTGTAAAAAGTATCTGCACTGATAAGAATTACAGTTTCACTTTCAGGTATATTTTCTGTATTGCAAGTAATTTCAAAATTGCTGTGCTGATGTGATGAGAAATATTCTTCAACGGCTTCTTTTTTATGCTGTACAGATATAACAATTTTGAAAAGCCCGCTTCTTCTGAGCATATCAACAGTAAATTCAGCAACAGGTTTTCCGCATATCGGCAGGAGAGGAACAGGCATAGAACAGGTAAGAGGTTCAAGATTTCTTCCGTTGCTTTTTGAAAAAATGCATGATATCATAAGATATATCCTCCGTTAAAAATATTAAATTCCAATCATTAATTATTTATTACAACAATTATTGCCGTATTTAAAATTCAATATTCATATTCAAATATTTTTTTATGCAGCAGAAGTTTTTATTCAGATATTTCACAGAAAATACACATTTAAATGATATAATAAAATAAAAAATAATATAATAAGGAGATTTTTTCAATATGTATAAGATACTTGTTGTTGATGATGAAATGAATATAAGGCGTGTTGTAAAGGAATATGCGGAATTTGAAGGTTACAGTATTGAAGAAGCCGATAATGGAATGACTGCTGTTGATATGGCAAAGTCAGGTGATTATGACCTCATAATAATGGATGTTATGATGCCAAGGCTTGATGGATATTCAGCATGCAAGGAAATAAAAAAATATAAGAATATTCCTGTTATAATGCTTTCAGCAAGGGGAGAGGAATATGATAAGCTTTTCGGATTTGAAATAGGTATTGATGATTATGTGGTAAAGCCTTTTTCACCTAAGGAACTTATGGCAAGAGTAAAGGCTGTAATTAAGAGAAATTCTGACCATTCCAAGCCTGATAATAACAG
>CAYRPZ010000050.1:0-11354 GCA_964426275.1 uncultured Ruminococcus sp.
ATTTGATGAAGTTAAAAAATATATTTAGTATGATATTATCAATGATATTGCTTACAGGCTGTTCATCGGATTACATCAATATTCTGAAAAGAAACGGAAATTCAGATGAGATTTCTTCTGACAGTTTGTCTATAGGATATATATGCGATATGGAAAGTACGGAAGAAGCTTTCTATGCAGCATATCAGATGGCTGCTGAAGATATAGAAAAGCTGGAATCCCCTGTAGATATAAATGTTCAGGTATATTATGATGACAGGGATTATACAAAAGGTCTTGAGGCAGCACAAAGTTTGTGTTCCGAAAAAAATGTGGTCGGTGTTGTAGGATATGGAAATACCGAACTTACTTTTGCATTAAAAAATATATATGAAGAAAATAAAATGCCGCTTCTTGTTCCTACAGTATCTTCCGATGAACTGATAGTTGATGAAAAGTATATATATCAGATGGCGTCAAGCATTAATGAGAGCTCCATGTTGCTTACTTCGGTTGCTTATATGGACGAAAGCATGAAAAATGCGGTTATAATATATTCTGATGATGACTATGCAGATGAATTTTCCAAGACTCTTGAATTAAGACTGACCGAAAATAAAAGAGTTGCTGTCGTTGATAAAATATGCAGACCTGATGTTTATAAAGATATACCAGAATGTCTGAAAAAATGGAAGGCACTTGATGTTGATACTGTTTTTCTTATTGGTCATGATATTTTATTATATCAGGATTATGTTTCGGTTATAAATGAACTTGATTCTAATATCAGGATTTATTTTTCAGATGACTTTGAAAATTATTATCTTGACGGACGAGAAGCATATCCTTATTATGAGAATGTTTACCAATGCTCCATGGCACAGTATGATTATAATGATGAGATTACAGATTTTTATAAAAGATATAAAGAAAATTTTGGATTTTATCCGAACAGTGATGCCGTTCAGGTTTATGACAGTATAATGATTATCGCCAAAGCTATAGCTGAAAATAATGTACGTACATCTGAAGAACTGAAAGATTTTCTTGATTTATCAGAAAATATTAACAGTATTTACGGAGATGAAATTTATTTGCAGGATAATATGATGTGCGGTAAAATGTGCTTTTTGCAGAAATATAATGAAGACGGTACTTTATCATACAGTTTTGGAATGGTAAATGATGATTTATATGATGTATGGTATAATTATTATCCGATAGAAATGATAAATGAATTGGCAAGAACAGGAGATTACAGCGATGAGCAGCAATAATCTTTTCAGAAAATCGGCAGTTGAAAAAATATCTTCGCCCGATAATCTTGATAAAAATATTCAAGTTGTATCAATGCATGGCTGGGCTGCACTTCTGGCAGCTATTGTACTTATAGTTATTACGGCTGTCTGGAGTATAACCGGAGATATATCAACCTTTATAGATTCAAATGGTATTGTAATGTACGGAAGCGGAATAGAAAATATTATTGCAACCGAAGAAGGGAAAATTACCGATATAAATATAAAAACAGGAGATTTTCTTTATAAAAATACTACTGTTGTACGTATCAGTAAAACTGATATATCCGAGCAGATAAATAAATATGAAGATTACTGCAATCAGATTGAAACATTCAGAAACAATCAGTTTACAGATATGACAGTTTTGTCATATGATATATATTCATTATTCGAGAGCGACATGCTTGATTATCTTTCATCTGAAGACGAAAATCAGAAAAGCATACTTCTCAATAAAATAAACAATATGTGTGATGTGCTTATAGAAAATTATACTTCAGAAAGAAAGGAACTTCAGGAAGAACTGATAAATAAAAGTTCAATTATACTTCAGTCAAACGGAAAAGTACTTGAAGTTTATAAGGAAGTAGGAGATTATATTCAGGTTGGCGATGTTATAGCAAGTGTAATTATTCAGAGCATTGACAGTGCTGACCAGACACAGTCAATGAATAATGAAGTAATAGTATATGTTCCTGTAAGTGACGGCAAAAAAATAACAAAAGGTATGGAAGTACAAGTGAATCTTTCAACTGTCGATAAGGAGAAATATGGCTGTATATTAGGAAGTGTAAAGTCGGTTTCAGAATATGCAGTAAGCAGAGAAAGTATGATGAGTGTCCTTAATAATGAACAGCTCGTTGACAGCATTTCAACAGGTGACGCTCTCGTTGAAGTACATATAGAACTCCTTAAAGACAGCAATACCATAAGTGGATATAAATGGACAACTAAAAACGGAGCACCTGTTACAATTGCACCGGGAACGGTATGTTCTGCAAAGATTGAAATTGGTTCAAGCAAACCTATAGAAATAGTATTTCCCTTTATAAAAAATATAATGGAAAGTATCAGCAATACAGGTGAACAGTTATGAAAAAGAAACAATTCAAAAGGGTAAAAACACCTACTGTACTTCAGATGGAGATGGTTGAATGCGGTGCGGCAAGTCTTGATATGATACTTGCATATTATGGCAAGATAATACCTCTTGAACAGATAAGAGTGGAATGTGATGTGTCAAGAGATGGTGTTAAGGCAAGCAATATAATCAGAGCCGGAGAACGTCTTGGACTTATATCAAAGGCATACCGCAAAGAACCTGAAGACCTTAAATATATGCGTCCGCCAATGATAATTCACTGTAATTTTAATCATTTTGTGGTTTTTGAAGGATTTGGCAAAAATAAAATTTATCTTAATGACCCTGCATTAGGTCATGTTACAGTATCATATGAGGAATTTGATAAGTCATTTACAGGCATTGTAATGACTTTTAAGCCAAAAGATGATTTTAAAGCCGAGGGCAGAAAAACATCATTTTTAAAGCTTGTATCAAAAAAACTCAGAAATTCAAAAGGCTCTGTTCTGTTTCTTTTGATAAGCGGAATATTTCTTACAATTCCGGGAATTGTCATACCGGCATTTTCAGAAGTATTTATTGATGATGTTCTTGTGGGCGGAAGGACAAACTGGCTTTTTCCGCTTCTTGCAGCAATGGGATTTGCGGTGGCTATACAATCATTTCTTATGTCGCTTCAAAAAAAATATCTGCTGAAATTAAAAACAAAAATGGCAGTTTCAGGTGCAGGAGAATTTTTTCTCCATCTTCTTAAACTTCCGAATGTTTTTTTTCAGCAGAGATCATCAAGTGACCTTTCATCAAGAATGAATGATAATGAAAGGGTGGCATCTTTTCTTACAGATAAACTGGCGGAAAATGCAATAAATGTAATAATGCTTATTTTTTATATGATTGTTATGTTTCAGTACAGTGTTTCGCTTACTATAATAAGTATAGTTCTGGCACTTGCCAATGTTATATGTTTTATATGCTTGTCGGATAAAGTAAAGGAACTTACAAATAAATCAATGAATGATTCAGGAAAACTTTACAGTGTAATTGTATCAGGACTTAGCAGTATAGAAACCATAAAAGCAACAGGAAGTGAATCTGATTTCTTTGCAAAGTGGGCAGGATACCATGCAAAAGAATTAAGCAACAAACAGAATATAGGAAAAAGCGAGCAGTTCCTTTTTTCAATGCCTAATTTTATGGAAGGAATTGCGAATATTATTCTTATAATTACAGGAAGTATTCAAATAATACAGGGTGAAGGAAATATGACTGTCGGAAGTCTTATTGCATTTCAAATACTTCTCGGCAATTTTATGGCACCTGTATCATCAATTACACAGATGGGAATGGAATTAAAAAATATTCAGGCAGATATGAACCGTATAGATGATGTTATGAAATATAATACTGTTTCTGAATTTGATAATTTTTCAGAAGATATTACAGAATATGAATGCCGTGTTCTTGAAGGCAGTATAAAAATGAAAAATGTTTCTTTTGGATATAATCTGTTATCACCTCCGTTTATTGAAAATTTTAATCTTGATATAAAGCCGGGGGAACGTGTTGCAATAGTAGGGGGTTCAGGAAGCGGAAAAAGTACGATTCTTAATATGCTTAACGGTATAAATTCACCATGGAGCGGAAAAATTCTTTTTGATGGTGAGGATATTCAGAAAATATCATCTTTTACAAAATCAATCTCAGTATCATGCGTTGAGCAGAGTCTAAGTATATTTGAAGGCACTATATACGATAATATAACCATGTGGAATAGTGCAATTTCTGAAAAAGATGTAATCGATGCTTCAAAAGATGCAATGATTTATGATGATATCTCACAAAGACCGCTTGGATTTGAGGAAATAATGTCATCGGGCGGAAGAAATTTCAGTGGAGGACAGCTTCAGAGAATTGAAATCGCAAGGGCATTGGCAGTGAATCCTTCCGTTATATTTATGGACGAGTCAACATCAGCACTTGACCCGAATACAGAAAAAGCAGTTCTTGACAATATACGCAGGAGAGGCTGTACCTGTGTTATGGTTGCACATAGATTATCAGCAATCCGTGATTGTGACAGAATTATTGTAATGCAGAAAGGTACAATAATACAAAGCGGTACTCATGAAGAACTGAAAGATGCCGACGGCTTATATACTGAACTTATAAAAATAAACTGATGAGGAGGAATTGAGATTGAAAACTTTTAAAAGTTCAGAACATTTTTTCCTTGACAGCAGTTTTATAAAAAAATATCTTTATATAAAGGAAGGTTCATGCAATATATATCTTGTCAGAAAATCTGACGGAAAGCCTTATGGAAAAAGACATTTTCTTTTTACAGCACATAGTGAAAATATAATATTTCCTGTGGAGAATACAGAGAATTTTATGCTGCTGGCTGTTATAGCAGAAGATATGAAAGCAGATGATGAGTATATTCCTGATGATAACAGTTCCTTTGAATTAAAAAGAAAAGAAATTTTCAGGATTATGGCTGAATCTTTACAGCAAAGCAAGGCAGAAATTGACAGGGCAGAAAAAAAACTTGATGAAAAGTCTTTCAGTGAGTTTATTTCAGGTTATACTGCATCAGCCGAAAAAATATATCAAAAATCATATGAAGATATAATCAGAAGAAATAAATTGTCATACAGGAAACAGAAGAAAAGCTATTATAACAGTTTTGATATTCTTTCGGATTCTCTAAAAAACAAAAATGAAAAGAAATTAAGTATAAGCAATACTGATAATATAGATGATAATTTATTTAAAGCATGTAAAGTAACAGCAGAATATCTTAAAATCAAAATAAAGGTGCCTTTTTATCTTGAAAAAGGATATGATGTTGAAAATCCGCTTGAAGAAATAGCATTTGCTTCACATTTCAGGATAAGGCAAGTTATTCTGGAACGCGGCTGGCATAGAAATGCAACAGTTCCGTATATCGCTTATTTGAAGGATACTGATAATCCTGTTGCACTGATACCTGCATTTACAGGATACAATATATATGACCCCGTTAAAAATACAATTTCCAAAGTATCCAAAAAGAAAGCTGATAAAATAGATACTCAAAGATGCTATATAATATACAGGGGACTTCCATCAGAAAATGTAACTACAAAGTCACTTTTTAAATTCTGCCTTTCCGGAATACATAAGTCTGATTTGCTGGGAATGATTGTTCTGGGAATTGCAGGAGGACTTTTAAGTGCTGTTTCACCATTGATAATAAGCTGGATTTTTGACAGTGTAATTTCTGAGGCAAATCAGACACTGCTTAAAGAACTGGCAGGAATACTTATAAGCATTACCTGTGTTCAGTTTATATTTGAGCTTGTTCGTTCATATGCAGTCATGAGAATGGAAAATTTCTTTGAAATGGATATTCAGTCATCTTTGTGGGACAGAATTTTAAGCCTTCCGACAACATTTTTCAAAAGATATTCTCCGGGTGAACTTGCCGAAAAGATAGACGGTGTTTCGCAGATAAGAGAAATAATTTCAGGACGTGTTATAAATCAAATACTTTCATCTGTTTTTGGTGTGTTCTATATTGTAGTAATGTTTTCAATAAGTGCGGATTTAGCACTTATATCGCTTGCAGTAATAATTTTAATTACGATTGTATCTGTTTTTTTAAGTTTAGGTGAAATTAAATATTATAAGCAGTCTGTAAATGCATCTGCTGAACTTTCAGGAAAAATGATATCATGGCTTAATGGCATAACAAAGATAAGAACTTCAAATGCTGAAAGCAGAATATATAATATATGGGCTGAAAAATTTACACATATAAGGGAACTTGATATAAACAGAACAAAAATTCATAATGCGTCCCAGATATTCTGTTCAGTAGCAAGTGTGCTTGTTTCCATGTGTATGTATTTTTATATTATAAAAAATAATAATAATTTTCAGCTTGAATCAGGTATGTTTGTAGCATTCAATACAGCACTTATGGTAGTTCTGTCAAACTTTATATCACTTACAGAAACTATAACAGAACTTAATTCAATACTTCCTCTTTATAATAATATAAAGCCTGCATTTGAAACTGAACCTGAATATGATGATACAAATGAAAATATCGGTGAAATCAATGGGAATATTGAAATAAGTCATGTTTCATTCAGATATTCAAAAGATACTCCGCTTATCCTTAAAGATATTTCCTTCAATATAAAACAGGGCGAACATATTGCACTTGTCGGAACTTCCGGAAGCGGTAAAAGTACGATGCTTAGAGTTATCCTTGGATTTGAAAAGCCTGAAAGCGGTCAGATATATTTTGACGGCAAGGATATTTCACAGTTTGATATCCGTTCAATAAGAAAACAGCTTGGAGTTGTCCTTCAGTCAGGTCAGCTTCTTCCCGGCAGTATATTTGATAACGTTGTGGGTTCAAATAATTCTCTTAATGTGGAAGACGTTGAGAGAGCATTGAAAATGGCGGGTTTTCTTGATGAGGTAAATGAAATGCCTATGGGAATACATACAATGGTATCCGAAGACTTTAAAAGCATATCAGGCGGTCAGAAACAGCGTATACTGATTGCAAGAGCCTTGGTATCAAATCCCAAAATATTGTTTTTTGATGAGGCAACTTCTGCTCTTGACAATAAAACTCAGAAAATTGTCAGCGACAGTATAAACAAACTGAATATTACACGAATTACTATAGCACACAGGCTTTCAACAATTACTGAATGTGACAGAATTATTGTTTTGGATAAAGGAAAAATTGCTGAGGAAGGAACATATGACGAACTTGTAAAAAATAAAGGGATATTTTTTGATATGGTTCAAAGACAAATTGTGTGATTAAAAGTGTTGTTTATTGTTGAATTTGAAAATAATATATGGCATAATTGTGAAAAATGCATATTTAAAGTAATTTAATTAACAAGAATATTGCCTGATTTGATTAAAAATGTTGTTTATTGTTGACTTTTGAAATAATATATGGTATAATTATGGAAAATGTATATTAAAAATTATTTAATTAATAAAAATATTGTCATTATGCTATGGTAATATTTTTTAAATATGAAAGGAGGTATCTGTTTTCGTGTGATTATGCATTCACGGAAAACAGGAATATCATGGCAGAATATTTGTCACCAGGTGTTTATGTTGAAGAATTTGATGCCGGAAGTAAATCAATGGAGGGCGTCGGAACCAGTACAGCAGGTTTTGTCGGACTTGCTGAAAGAGGTCAGGTAGGAGGACTTCCCCAGTTGGTTACAAGTTTTTCTGATTTTAAAAGAAAATATGGAGGATATCTTTCAGCAAATGAATTCGGAAATTATCGTTTCCTTGCTTATTCAGTAGAGCATTTTTTCATTAATGGCGGTTCAAGATGCTATATTTCAAGAGTTATTCCGGCAGATGCAAAAGCTTCATCAGCAGATAACAATGTTTTCAGCATTTCAGCTAAAAATGAAGGTATCTGGGGAAATGACATTGTTGTAAATATAACTCCGTCAAGCAAGGCAAAAACTCAGATTTTTGAAATACTTGATACTGAAGCAAATCAGTGTAAGGTAAAAAAATCTGTTAATTTCAATGCAGGGGATATCGTTGCTTTTGATGATGGTACTTCTATTACTTATAACAAGGTAGTAAAAAGTCAGGATAATGTTATCGAATTTGCGGAAAAAGTTGACAGCTCTTTTGAGGATAAAGGTCTTGTTCCTGTAAAGACAATTTCAACATGTGAATTTGATGTTACTGTAAAATATGATGACCAGGTAGAAGTTTATGAGAATGTGTCTTTCAATATCCAGTCTTCAAATTATATAGAAAAGGTTATTGAAAAATCAAATCTTGTAAATATTAAGGTTAATTCCCTCAGTGATGATACATCAGCTCCTTTTTCTCTCATAGCAGAAGAAAAAGATGCAGAAGCTGTTAAAATTACACTGAAAGATGGAAGCAATGGTTCTGTTGCTCAGGTTACAGCAGATACTTTTATGGGCGTTGATAATGGTGCAGGAAGAAGAACAGGTATTCAGGCATTTATTGATAATGATGTAGTATCAATTATGGCAGTACCGGGAGTTACAGACCCTAATGTCCAGCTTACACTTGTTGCTCACTGTGAAAATCTTGCAAGCCGTTTTGCTGTTCTTGATATTCCTCAGGACTGCACAAAGGTTGATGATGTTGTTGCTCACAGAAACATTGTTGACAGTACATATGCTGCAATGTATCATCCGTGGCTTGAAGTTTTTGACCCGCTTGACAAAAAGAATATAGTTATTCCTCCGTCAGGTTCTGTTATAGGTATTTATGCAAGAAATGACAATACAAAGGGTGTTCATAAAGCACCTGCAAATGAAGTTGTAAGAGCTTGTACAGGTCTTAGCATACCATTCAATAAGGGTGAGCAGGATATTCTCAATCCTAAAGGCGTAAACCTTATAAGAAGTTTTCCGGGACAGGGTATAAGAGTATGGGGTGCAAGAACTGTTTCAAGTGATCCGAGCTGGAAATATATTAACGTACGCAGACTTTTCATATTTATTGAGGAGTCAATCAAGGCAAATACAAACTGGGTTGTTTTTGAACCAAATACTCCTGAACTTTGGGACAGAGTACAGCGTACTATAAACAGTTTCCTTACAAGCCTTTGGAGAGATGGTGCTTTGGCAGGTTCAAGCGAAGGAGAAGCTTTCTTCTGCAATGTTGACAGTACAACTATGACAAAAGATGATATAGATAACGGAAGACTTATCTGTGTTATAGGTGTTGCACCTGTTAAACCTGCTGAATTTGTTATCTTTAGAATAAGCCAGAAAACAGGCGAATAATTTTTTCAGAAAGGGTGTAATTTAATTTATGGCAGCAGCAAATTATAAAGCTGATATGTATCCTGTTTCAAAATTCAGATTTAAAGTGGAATGTGACGGACTGACTGAATTTTTCTCAGAAGTTTCAGGATTTGATGCAAACGTTGATAGTTATGAATACCGTGAAGGCAATCAGAAAACCACACCTATTAAGGTTATGGGACTCAGAAAATACAGCAATATTACTCTGAAAAGAGCTGTGTCAAAAGCTAATGCTACAGAGCTCTGGAGCTGGTGGACTATTGTTGACGGCAAAGAAGTTGAAAGACGTGACATAACAGTTACATTGATTGACAATGACGGTGCAGATGCTGCACAGTGGACTATTGAAAGTGCATTTCCTATAAAATATACTGCTCCTGATTTTAATGCTACTTCTTCAGAAGCTGCTATGGAATCAGTAGAACTTGTACATGAAGGTTTAAAGAGAACAAAGTAATTTGTTTATCTGAATTTGTATACATTTATGCGGGATATTTCCTGAAAATATTCCGCATAATATAATTATCAAGGAGTTTTGTTATGGCTTTTCAGACAGAGTTTGATTTTGTTCTTCCAAAAGGATACGTTGATGCAGACGGAGTTCTTCATCGTAATGGTACTATGCGTCTTGCTAATGCCGCTGATGAAATACTTCCGCTTCGTGACCCAAGAGTACAGCAGAATCCTGCTTATCTTACAATTATCCTGCTTACAAGGGTTGTTGTAAGCCTTGGAACAGTAAGACCAATTAATACAAATGTAATCGAAAAACTTTTTACTATAGATTTGGCATATCTTCAGGATATGTATGAAAGAATTAATTCTATGGATATGCCTCATTATAAAACGATATGCCCTCACTGTGGAAAAGAAATAGAAGTGCCTGTAAATTTTATGGAAGCCGAGACATAAAAGTGTATTCGGCAGATAAAATTTATGAGGAAACTGCTTTTATCGGATATTATATGCACTGGAGCAGAGAGGAAATTTTTTCATTGCCTCATTCGGAACGAATAAGATGGTGCAGTGAGATTTCTAAGATAAATTCAAAAATAAATGCCTCATCCGGTGAACCAAAACAAAAAAATATATTTTCATTGTAATTTAACGGGGAATTTCTGAATGGAAAATTATAATATAAATCATGGAAGTCAGCTTATACATGGCTATTGCTTTGATGTCAGCTTTAAAATTAATAATCAGGAAGTAAATATTGGATTTTCTAGAATTTCATCTGTTGATGAATCTGCTGAATATGAGGTTATCACTGAAGGAAATGGATATATGCATATAGTTCCTAAATATGTAAGTCAGCCTAAAATTATAACCTTTTCAAAGGGTATTTCATCAGCAGGCGATTTTATTATTGATTATTTATATGTAGGAAGAATTATAGATGAAATAATAATCACTATAGGTGCAAGAGGCGGATATGATGAATATTTAAGAAAGTATTTATTAAAGGATTGTGTAATTACTAAGTGTATAATTCAGGAAGTTGATGCAATGAAGTCAGAGGCAATAGTTGAAAATTTTGAAATTTCATATATAAACAAAGTAAATGTTTCATTGCAAAATAATTCCGATTTCAGAAAAAAATAGTAGTTTAGGCTATTCAGATATGTTTTGATTATTAATATTAAAATAAGATAAGATAAGGAGAAATCAGAATGCTTAAATCGTTCAGAACTGTAAGCAAGGCGTTGAAAAAAAATACAAGTTCTTTGTTTGGCGAAAAAATTTCAAATAAATATTTTAATTCTGTACATGGCGGAAAATTGATTTCTTATATAAATAGTGATTTGAATATAGTGCATAAAAGTATGCTTTCAGTGTATGATAACAGTTCTGAGCTGAACAGTATTATAATTTCAGTATTGAGTTTGTTGAATAAAATCGGAAATTTGATGAAAAACGGTTATGATATTAATAATAATCTGATGTTTAATATTAAAATGAGCCTTGATTATTATATGGATATTCTTAAACAAAAAGATTATAAGCAGTATTTTAGGCTGAATAAGCTTTTTTTAAGATTATCGGATTTGACTGGAACGCATGAAATTGCTGCTTATTGTGACAGCATTGAGAACGATATATTATTATTAAAAAATATAATTAATACTAAATTGAAAAGATATAGCTACTGAAAAA